>NZ_JALFPR010000078.1:0-21801 GCF_022785585.1 Oliverpabstia sp.
TACATGACAACGATCGCACAGAAAATTCTTGAAATCAGTGTGGACAGTGCCGCACCGGCCACTCCCATATGGAAACCGAAAATCAGAATCGCATTTCCCACAATATTCATAATATTAGAGATCACCGAGATGGTCATAGGCAGTCTCGTATTTTCCTGTGCCCGAAATACGGAAGATCCCGCATTAAAAACTGCAATAAACGGAAACGAAAGGGCTGTATACAGGAAGTATATCTCGGAATTGATCATTACTTCCGCTTCCACTTTTCCGAAGATCAGATGCAACAGTGGAATCTGAAATACCACACAGACTACAGTCAGTACTACAGCAATCGCCGTGATAATAAAAATCAGCTGTTTTGCCGCATCGGTGGCATTTTTTGTATTTTTCTGTCCCATGTACTGGGAACAGATGATGGTTCCTCCTGCTGCCAGCGCAGCAAACACCTGGATCACCAGCACATTGATCGAATCCACCAGCGATACCGCCGAGATAGCCGCCGATCCCACGTTGCTGACCATCATCGTATCTGCCGTTCCCATCAGAGAATTCAGAATCTGTTCCACAACCACCGGCACCAGCAATGCCCACAGTTGTTTGTTAGTAAATAGATGTTTCTTTTCTCCCGGTTCTGTTTCCATGTTTTTTCCCCACTCTTTTCGCTGCTCATTATTTTCAATCAGTATTATTTTAGCTTTCTCCTATCTATTATGCAACCCCGGAATTCCTCTCTTTTCCGGTATTTTTTCCGGATCGTATGTGTCCAGGAGATTTCTCATTCCATAAAGAAATGTTTCCAGATCTCCTGCCACTTTCATCTGTCGGTCCCAGATATTACTTTCCGGAAAAGACCAGCGCAGATAACTCCAGATTTCCTTTAATTTAAATAGTGCCTTCTCTTCATTGATCGAGATTCTTACATATTCATCCCTCAGCTGTCCGGCAAATGCTTCCCATACCGATTTTTCCGGTAAGTCTTTTCCATGCAGCTGTCCGGTCAGCCCCGGATGTCGAAGAACACCTCTTCCGATCATCACCGCTGTAATCTGTGGAAATTCTCTTTCTATCCTTTTCAGATCCTCCACCGTAAAAATATCGCCGTTATAACAGAGCGGGGCTTTCCGCACCTCGTATGCCCCGGAAAATGCATCCAGCCGTGGTGTTCCACTATAAAAATCTTCCCTTACCCGCGGATGAATAATCAGCTCTTCCAACGGATAACCGTTAAAAATCTCCATCAGCGGTCCAATCTCTTCAGGATCGTAACGTCCCAGTCTGGTCTTAATGGAAATTTTCATGTCCAGCTGTTCAAAAATCTTATCCAGAAATTTACGCAGTCCTTCTTTGTCCTGTAAAAAACCGGAACCTCTGCCCCCGTTCACCACCGTTTTCGAAGGGCACCCCAGGTTCAGATTGATTTCCTCATAGCCATATTCCTGCATCCCCCTTGCGGTGCGGATAAAAGCCTCACTGTTATTTGTCAGAATCTGCGGGATCAGTATTATTCCCCGGTTATTCTCCGGCAGGATATCATTTCGTTCTTTGTAATTAAAAAGTCGTCCCTTTTGTTCTTTTGCTGCGACAAACGGAGCAAAATATTTATCAAAAGGATAAAAATATGCATGATATGCATTGCGAAAAACATATCCCGTCACCTCTTCGAGGGGAGCCATATAGTATCTCAAACCTCTTCCTCCCCCAGACGGATCCGTTCCATACGTGCTGCTGTTTCTTCGTCCAGATGGTCAAACAGATAATTTTTCTCTGAAGAACTTTTTTGTCTTGCAGTCTCCCGAATCTGATGGCTGACCTCGATCACATCTTCCAGCAGTTCCCGTGCCGACATTCTCTGTCCACCCTGCCCCAGAATGATGACCTGTTCCAGCTGGTCGGAGGTGGCAACTGTCACACGGTATTTTCTCCCGATCTCATGCACCGTTTTTTCAATGTACTGGTCGGCGGTTTCCGCCTCTTTCGTATAAACCACATGAATATTATGGTATGTTTCCACGCTGCCCGGATTGCCTTTCACTTTGTAAGCATCAAATACAAGAATCAGCGTGGATTTTTTGAATCCCTGATAATTACACAGAATATCCATCAGTTTTTCCCGGGCACCGTCGATGTTGACTGCTGCCAGTTCTTTCAGATCCTCCCAGGCAAAAATGATGTTATAACCGTCCACCAGCAGATACTCTTTTTCTCCATCCGGCGTTTTTTTCTGTTTATAGTCACTGGTTGATTTGCCGTATCCTTCCAGCGGATCCCGGCGGCTCTTTTTCCAACCTTTTACACTCCTGCCGGCCGGCGGTTCTTCTCCAAGTTTCCGGATCGGACCGTAGGTACGCTCAAAGATTTCTTCCAGCTCTTTCTCGGTCGCCAGGTATTTTTCATTTTCTTCTTTCCAGTTTTTCGCCGTTACCGGTTTCTCCGGTTTCGTCTCCTGACCGGCGGGTGCATTCCAGCCGCTCTCCACATGCATATATTCTTCCACCTGATCCCAGTTGACCACAAACCCGGCACCGTGTGCACAAAAGACCGATCCGGTCGGATTCTCAAGATCAGCTTCCGGATCGTATCCAACCGCCTCCACGACTTCTTCCTGATTGTGGCACGGATAATATCCTTTTAAGGTACAGGAGAGTCTTCCCCTGCCACTGGTGTAGGAAATCACTTCTTTCTGATAATCTCGCATCGTGACAACCGGCGCGGATCCGGTCAGCACCGTCATCTCGCCTTCTGTCTTCGGCGGATCAAATTCTCCGAGCATCTTCTGGATATCGGTCATGCTTCGTCCTACCTGCTCCGAAGGCACTTCCAACCGGAACTCATAATACGGTTCCAGTAACTGACTTTTCGCCTTGCGAAGTCCCTGTCTTACGGCACGATACGTCGCCTGACGGAAATCCCCGCCCTCGGTATGTTTGATATGTGCCCGTCCGGTCAGAAGTGTGATCTTCATATCCGTGATCGGAGCTCCGAGCAACACCCCCTTGTGTTCCCGCTCTTCCAGATGGGTCAGAATCAGCCGCTGCCAGTTCCGGTCCAGCACATCCTCGCTGCAATCTGTGGCAAAGGTAAGGCCACTTCCTGTTTCGCCCGGTTCTAAGAGGAGATGCACTTCCGCATAGTGACGCAGCGGTTCAAAATGACCTATTCCTTCCACTGGTTCAAGAATCGTTTCTTTATAGACAATATTTCCCTCATCGAAAGTCACAGTCATACCGAAACGTTCTTTGATCAGACTTTTTAAGATCTCGATCTGTACTTCTCCCATGACCTGTGCATAGATTTCTCCAAGCGTTCCGTTCCATACAATATGTAACAGTGGTTCCTCTTCCTCCAGCTGTCGAAGCTGCAGCAGTGCCTGGTGCACATTAACTTCTTCCGGAAGTCCGATACGATAAGACAGCACCGGTTCCAGCACTGGCATATCGGATGCCTGTTCGCTTCCCAGTCCCTGCCCGGGATATGTCGCAGTAAGCCCGGTCACCGCACAGACCGTTCCTGCTTTTACTTCCGAAACCATCGTATATTTTTCCCCGGAATAGATACGGATCTGATTGACTTTTTCCTGCCAGATGCCCTCGCCGCTCTCCCCCGGTTTTCCATTCGAAAGTACCGATTTCACCTTCAGTGCTCCGCCGGTGATCTTCATATGGGAAAGCCGTTCTCCCTGACTGTCTCTGGTAATTTTATAAATCTTTGCCCCAAAACTTTCCGGATACGATGACTCCCGGATACGAAGTTTCAGATCCTCCAGGAATCCTTTCACACCGGTCAGCTTCAGTGCCGACCCGAAATAACATGGAAAGAGTTTTCTCTCCCGGACCATTTTCTGAATCTGCACTCTGCTGATTTCTTCTCCTTCCAGATAGGCTTCCATCACCTGTTCATCACAGACGGCCACTTGCTCCTTCCAGTCTTCACTGGTCTGATCCGCGGAAAAATCCACACAATTTGTATCCAATTTTTCTTTTAATTCCACAAGCAAAGTCTCCCGGTCTGTTCCCGGCTGATCCATCTTGTTGATGAATAAAAAAACCGGAATCTGATATCGGGAAAGCAACCGCCACAGTGTCTCTGTATGTCCCTGCACACCGTCTGCCCCGCTGATAACCAGGATCCCATAGTCAAGAACCTGCAGCGTTCTCTCCATCTCAGCAGAAAAGTCCACATGTCCAGGCGTATCCAAAAGCGTGATCCCGAACTCCCCAAGGGTACACTCTGCCTGTTTTGAAAAAATCGTGATTCCCCGGTTTCTCTCTAAGGTATTCGTATCTAAAAATGCATCCTGGTGATCCACACGTCCCAGCTTCCGAATCGCTTTACAAGTATATAAAATACCTTCGGACAAAGTGGTCTTTCCCGCATCCACATGTGCCAGGATTCCCATCGTAATCTGTTTTTCCGGTTTATTTTCTGATGTAAATCCCATCGAAAATACCCCTTTCTGTCGTTATTTGTAACTGTTCAGTAACTTCGCAGATCCTGTCTACTGAATAGTAATCGCATTTATTACGATTTATCATAACACAGAAAGGGGCTTTCGTCCATTCGTCCATATAGGAAACTCTCGATATTCTTTTTTCATAACTGTTCCATACTCATCTATTGCCTGGCTTTAACACCAGCAGTATATCTTTTCCGGTCTCTGCTCCGTCTGCGGACATTCTCCCGGGAGATAACCTGCTTCTTTCATATAAGAGATCGGTACATCTGTACTCTCTTTTTTCATACTTACTTCATGTCCCTGGCGGTCGAACATCTTCATCTCCAGACTGCCATCGACCAGATATGGTCCGACCAGAATACCATCCAGATCCAAACCGAAGTTTCGGCTCCGGATCATATGCAGCAGTCCATCATTCATCTCTCCACCATTTTTTCTGATGTCATAGATCAGGAATCCGTTCTCTGTCCCCTGATATTTATGAAAAATAATCTGTCTGGCCATATCCTTTACTCCTTTTCGTTTTTCACCTCTTGATACTTTTATTATAACAGAAATTTTTTAAATAAATTTTCTTTTTCTGCTGTATATATTCAAAATAGTGCTGTATACTGACAGTAACAGATTTATGCATCCTAGAGCGTGTCTAAAAAAGGCTCTAGCACAAAGGAGGTTATCATGCCAGATATTTATCAGAAAAGCGGATATCTGAACAGTCCGTTCCGGCTTTTTTATCTTGAAGATCTGCCCGGGCGGGAATATGCCTATCACTATCATGACTTTCACAAATTGTTGATTTTCCTGAACGGAACGGTAAGCTACCGGGTGGAGGGCCGGGAATACGATCTGAAACCGGGCGATCAGGTGCTGATTCCTGCCGGTGAGATCCACTGCCCGGTGGTGCATCCCAGTGCAACCTATACCCGGTTGATCGCGTATATCTCACCGAACTATTTTTCAACCCTTTCCGGGGAATGTGACCTCTCCGGCTGTTTTTCCCATGCACTGGAAGCTCATGAAAATCTGATCCGCATTCCCGATTATTTTTCCGGTTCATTATATCCGGTTTTGCAGGAGCTGATCCGAACATTTTCTTCGGAAGATTTTGGTACTTCTTTTTATCAGAAGTTAAAATTCGCAGAGTATCTTCTGCTGTTGAACCGTTATCTGTTGAAGCAGGAAAATCAGAAAATCTCTCTGATTCTTCCCACCGCCAATCCACAGATCTTACAGATTCTTGACTATATCAATGCTCATCTGACACAAGACCTGTCCATCGACAAAATCGCAGATGCTGCCTTCCTGAACCGCTCCTATCTGATGCATCTGTTTCGTGACGAAACCGGATATACGATTGGAAAATACATAACAGAAAAACGCCTCTATCTGGCAAATCATGCCATCGAACAGGGCGTTTCTGTCACCGATGCCTGCTATCAGAGCGGATTTCGCAACTATACAACCTTCTACAAGGCGTATCGAAACAAATATCACAAATCTCCAAAGCAGGCACGAAAATAATTTAATTTGCTGTCATCTTCACTTTACTCTGTTTTTCCCATTTCCGCATCGTATAGATATAATAGGGAATTAACGGAATCAGCGCAGAGATCCATGCAGCAGGATCTGCCAGACATACCCCGGCAAAACTGGTGTGTCCTGCTACCAGCATGATAATTCCGGTTCTTGCCACCAGTTCAAAGATTCCACCGACCATCGGCACCAGACCATAGCCCAGTCCCTGCAGGGCGTTTCGATATAGGAAGATGCTTCCAAGGAACGGATAGCACCAGAATACTGTGTGGAAATATGTCTCCGCCACATCCAGTACCTGCGTCTCCGATGCATCAATAAATAAAAGTGCCATATGTCTTCCGAGGAAATACAGGATCAGCATGGCAAAGATGCTGTATACAAAGATCATCAGCTGCGTACAGCGCACACCCTGTTTGACTCTGTCCATTTTCCCCGCTCCGCGGTTCTGTCCAACATAGGTAGCGATGGTCGCACCAAAAGCGACAAACACGGTACTGAAAATATTCTGCAGTTTTCCTGCTGCCGAAAACCCTGCCATATAATTTTCCCCGTATACATTGATCGCGCCCTGCACCACAATGACACCGATCGCGGTGATAGAAAACTGCAATGCCATCGGAATACCGAGTGCCAGAAGTTTTCCCAGCTCCTGAAAAGAAACTGTAAAGTTTTCTTTTTTCAGATGAAGAATCGGGAATTTTTTCACGATGTAGATCAGGCATAAAATCGCTGAAATTGCCTGTGCGATCACCGTTGCATACGCACAGCCTTCCACTCCCATGCCCACATAGATGATAAATACAATATCCAACAGTACGTTGATCGCCGCTGAAATAATCAGGAAATAGAGCGGTGATTTGGAATCCCCCAGTGCACGCAGGAATGCTGCCAGCGCGTTATAGGCTGCCGTTACGATCAGACCGGCATAGATGATTCCCATATAGGAAGTTACATCCGGCATAATCTCTTCTGAATAATTCATCAGATGCATGATCGGACGGTTGGCAATTTCAAAACCTATCGTCATGGTTACAGCAAATGCTAGCATCAAATAGATGGACATTGCCACATAGTGACGCATCCGGTCGTATTTTTTTGCACCGAACCACTGTGCTACGAGAATCGCAAATCCACTGCTGAGTCCGTTCAGCCAGCCGGTGACAAAAAACATCAGCGAACCGGTACTTCCGATCGCTGCCAGTGCCCGCACCCCGAGAAACTGTCCTGCTACGATAGAATCTGCAATGTTATAAAACTGCTGAAAGATGTTTCCGAGAAACATGGGAATCATAAACTGTATGATCAGTTTTACCGGACTCCCGGATGTCATATCCCGAATGGTACTGTTTCCCCCGTTTTTTTCCATTTCCTGTTTTCCTTTCTTTTATCCTCTTACTTATGATTTTTGTTACCTGGAGCGTGTCTGAAAAATCATTTCCACAAACTGAAACTCGCAGCTCACGAAAAGCCTTTTTTAGACACGCTCTAAGGTATTATAATCATTTCACAGGAAAATGTAATAATTTTTCTTTCGATTTTCCGCAGTCCCATATTTATTTTTACCAGTCTGCCTCCGGGTCAAAGGTGATATCTGCCTGATACTCTTCTCCTTCTCCCTGGTTTAAAAAGTTCTCCAGTGACTCTTTGATTTCTTCCTCTTTCCCCTGCAATTCATCCGGAATCATCAGATCAAAAACCACCTTGATCTTATCGTCACACGAATGTATCCGAAAATCGTGCATCGCAAGTCGGCTGTCTTTCTGTACCAGCCACTGTTTCACCAGCTTCTGCATCCGGTTAATCTCCACATCGTCTGTGATCACCGGATCAAGATGAATAACCAGATTTGTTCCGTATTCTTCCAGGCATTTCCGTTCGATCTGATCCACCACTTCATGACACGCCATCAGATTGTCATCTTTATCAAATTCCACATGGATACTCGCGTACCGTTTTCCCGGACCGTAATCATGTACCATCAGATCGTGACAGCCAAGTACCATGGGATAGGTCATAATTTCTTCTGTCAGTTCTTTCCGAAAATCAGATTTTACTCCTTCTCCGAGAAGTGGGGAAATCGTATCTCTCGCCAGTCCGATGCCGCTCCAGAGAATAAAGACAGACACCAGAATTCCCATGATACCATCTACCTTCCATCCGGTTGCATGCTCGATCAGAGCAGCGATCAGAACCGCCGTTGTCGTCAGCACATCATTTCTGCTGTCTGCTGCGGTAGCTATCAGCGTCGTGGAATCAATTCTTTTTCCCATCCTGGTATTAAAGATCATCATCCCTGCTTTTACCAGAATCGATGCAATCAGGACAATCATGGACAGAAGAGAAAATTCTACTGCCACCGGATGAAGCACCTTCTCCACCGAACTTTTTGCCAGCTCGAATCCGATAAACAAGATCATCACCGACACCGTAAGGCTTGCCAGATACTCGAACCTTGCATGTCCGTAAGGGTGTTCTTTATCTGCCGGTTTCTCTGCCAGTTTGAATCCGGTCAGCGTCACGATGGAACTTGCCGCATCGGACAGGTTGTTTAAGCCGTCTGCTGTAATCGACATGGAACCCGAAAGTTTTCCGACTGCCAGCTTACTTCCCGCCAGACCGACATTGCATACAATCCCTACCAGGCCGGACAGCTTTCCAAGAGCCGCACGTTTTGCAGAATCCTGTAAATCTTTTTGTTTCATAAGTTTTACCTCCGTTTTTGGCTTCATCATCACTCTTCTTTACAATAAAAAAACACCCATGGGACAATATAAGTAAACTACTGTCCCACAGATGTCACGTTCTCATCTGCTGCCCTTGTCGGGCCCGGCCCCATGGATCTCCATCGCCTGCTCAGTTTGTACTGTAGATTGATATGCAGTGCAAATTGTGTTTCAAGTATATTAACACATGTATTGGTGATTGGCAAGGGACTTTGCATCCGAACTTTTGTTAGTTTTGATATTTTTGTTGCTCACTCAGCACACCTGAACTGCCATGTTTCTTTCGTCCTTTTTTATATTGATACATATCCTGATCGGCTCTGTCTTTGACAACTGCAATATCTTCACCTGAAAATGGAGCTGATCCGTAAGAAACGGTTGGTAAAAATGTGAACTTTCTTCTTTTCTCTACCCACCGCCGCAAAAATTCCTGTCTGCATTCTTCTTCTTTCGCTCTGTTCTTCAATAATACACAAAACTCGTCACCACCTATACGATAACAATATCCAAAGTCTGCATATGCTTTTTTGATACATTCCGCAATACCCGCAAGGCAAAGATCACCTTTCACGTGACCATGGCAGTCATTGACCTGTTTGAAATCATCCACATCAAACACTACCAGCACTCCACTGTTGTATTTTATCTTTTGGGTCTGGTTCAAATAGCTGTTCTGATTCAAAAGTCCTGTGAGTGCATCCAACTGATTCCACATCTCATTACAATAGATAAAATATAATACAGAAAGCAACGTAACACATAGCCATGTAACATGAAGTTCAGGCAGTGCAACCTGAATGACTGTTTCAACCATCACAAAAAGAATCAATGGATAGATCAGCATCCTGCTGCGATTCTGAAATTCTCTGGCTGTGATGATCGTAGATATCGAAAGATACAAAATTGCCCCAAAATACATGATGACATATATGTAAAAATGCGGACCACGTGAATACATATTATCCACACTCACGGAGAATACCATTCCATATGGAACAGAGACCAGCAGAAACATAAGATATGCGATCTCACAACACACTGCAATTCTGATCTTGCGTCGGAGAGCTGTCTTTCTGTCCAATACATATACAAGACAGACAGACACCGCCGGCGACAGGCCAAACCCCAGATAATTAGACACAATATTCAGCCATCGGTATCCGGACGGTAAGCCATCCACAACCACTGTTATGACCTCCAGCACTGAAATTCCTGCGATCATAAGATAGGCCATAAAAAAACCTCGCTTTTGTTTTTTGCTAAGCGATTCACTCAGATGTGTAAGTATGCACATAAAGCATAAAACAAAAAGATCAATTGTAGTCAATACATAAAAATATCCATCCATTACAAAACTTTCCATTCTTTTTCACGAGTATTTACTCTGTTTAGCGACAGCAAAAGATTCTATCGAATTCATAAATCTCATACTATATTCTAACAAACTATACATGAAAAAGATATATTTTTCTTCTTCATGTTTTTATTCCTCCACCTGTATAGTTTTTTCCCCACCCTGCGAGGGTTGTTGATATACATACTATAGCAGACCGGAATATCCTTTCTGGATTTGCAAAAGTTACAACTGTTGGCTAATGAATAGCTGCCGGAAGTTTACAGCTGCTTCAAACTGATCAGCTGCTTCATATATCCCCGAAGATTATCCAAAGGGCTTTGCACATCATCCTCTGTTCTGGCAGAAGCAGCAAACAGAAAGATCCAGTCATATGGATTTCCTTCATATAAAATCGGAAGTCCTACATCAGACAATTCGTCATTCATATAGCACAAAAAGCGTTCCTTATTATCTCCGATATCTTCGTATGGGAATTTCTCTCCATTTTCTGCGTTTTCCAGTGCGATTTCTATCCGGAATCTGTAAAACAGCAGAAGGATCAGGATTTTACGTACCCGTTCAAAGGATACCTTTTTTCCGTTCGGCACCTTCTCGATTCCGTCCCGATCGGGAAATACGCTCTCCGCAATCGGATGGATCCCTTCATTCCCTGCTAAAAAAGGTTTTAAAGAACGATCTTTTCCCCATCTGGACGTATAGGTGTCCGATAAACCGAGAATCTGCAGAAGGATTCCAAATGTAGAGCTGGCATCTGCTCTTCGCTCTTTTTTTCCGTCACCAACCCTTCGTTCTGCTTCTATCTTCTCTTCTTCGGTCAGGTACTGATCTATTCCATAGAGAATTCTTCTCTCTTTTTCACAGAGCCCGTTTTCTTCTGCCAGTTCCTTCCACAGTTCCTGAATTCTTACAGAACCGGAGGCGTTGTTGTAGCCAAACTGAGCAATATGTCGGTTGATATAATCTAGAAGTTCCTCTGTCTTCGTAAAGGATTCCACTTCGTTACGGATCCGCTGAGTATAAATAACATCCTCTATCTCACCAAGTGGGATATTTTTTGTTTCCGGAAGCCGTTCTATGATTTTTCTTGCATCCGAATAAGAAATTTCATTTTTCAAAGCAAAATAGTATACCAAAAGCAAAAAAATAGATGCATAAGATTTCTCTGTCCTTATGCATCTACTTGATATTTTCTAACTCTCTTCAGCTTTCACTAACGTAATCGTCCCATTATCCAGGCATTCCACAAATTTGTAGACCAGATCCGGGTCGAATTGCTTTCCGGCGTCCTGAAGAAGCTTCTCCCTTGCTACATTCAACGGAAAGGCCTTTTTATAACAACGTTTGGATGTCATGGCATCAAAGGAATCTGCCACACACAGGATCCGTGCTGTCAGAGGTATATCCTCTCCTGCGATCCGTCGTGGATATCCTTTGCCATCATACCGTTCATGATGACCGATAACAGCCGGAATAACATAATCCAGAGAAGGCAGATGACGGATAATATCGATAGATGATTCCACATGTCCCTTGATCGTTTCATACTCATCGTCTGTCAGTTTGTCGGCCTTATTTAATACATACTCCGGGATACCAATCTTACCAACATCGTGTAAAAGGGCTGCCTGGCGAATGATCTCCACCATATCTTCATTCATGCCAAGTGCTGTTGCAAGCGCTGTTGCATAATAGGCCACATTTGTGGAATGGCTGAATGTATAATGATCCTTTGCATCGATTGCTGCTGTCAGAGCATAGATGGTTGATTCATATTCCTGGTAAATATGTGCCCGGTTTGTTGACACTATATTCTTGTTGGCATTGCGGAACATGGTATCAAAGACCTGGATCCCGTTCTTTCCACTGTGTTTCACATGGTAAACTGCAAGATCCACATTCTCCATCAGTTCCTTCACATTTTTTGCCGCATAAGGTGCCGCGCTGATTCCCACACTGACCGTAATTGCTTTCAGCTTCATGTCCGTCCTGCAGTTATTCATAACAGAAATCTGCTTTTCAATGGATTCCACCAGATTTCTGGCAGAGAAAAGATCATATCCCGGCAACAAAACAGCATATTCTTTTCCACCGTAACGGGCAGCATATCCGTTTTCTCCCACACTGCTCTGGATGATTTTTGCAATATGCTGGAGACACAGATCACCTTCTTTCAGACCATACAGCTGATTATATAACTTAAAATCATCTACATTGATAAGTGCAAGTGCCAACGATCCATCTTTATTCTTTTCGAATTCTTCATGAAGCACTTCATGGAAATATTTCCGGTTCAACAAGCCGGTCATCTCATCCGTTCTTGCCTCAATGCAGGCTTTTTCATACATTCTTGCATTCTTAATCGCAATAGAAGCCACCGATGTGATGTTTGAGATCAGTTCCACTTCATCATAGACCAATCTCTTTTTCCCTGAATCTGCTGTAATCAATATCACCCCCGCCAAAGTATCACCGTCTTTTAATCCGGCACAATAGCGCGTGTGCTTCTTATCCAGATGATGTTTTTCTTCCTCCCACATGGACTTATACTCTACAGAATATCGAAAATCCCTGTAAACCAGCGGCTCTTCATGATCTTTCAACCATTGTATCATCGGATTTTCTTCTTCCAGAGAAAATGCCAGATCGTTAAGAGGCTGGTCACTTGCAACTCCACAGTAAGCCTCTCCGGGCGCTTTCTGCATACATATATAGATATTACCCACATCCATCAGTTCTTTCATCACCCGGATGGTTCGATCCAGAATTTCCTGAAGATCCAGGGTTTTTGAAATCGCTGAATTAAATTTCCTTAACTTCTCCGCCTGATGGTTCTCTTCCCTTACAAATACACTGCGGATCAAAAGCTTCCACAGATAAGTAAAGATTGCATAGGTAATCAGAAAAGCAATGGCAAATACAAGGGTGTACATGGTGATATTATTATCCGGCTGCATATGGAGAATCTTTTGCAGAAACGGCATGATATTTAAAAATACAAGAACAGAAAACAGGAATCCTACGCCATAGCACAAACTGGGAGATGCCAGCATCTGGAGGCGGAACAATCGTCTTCGAATCAGTGCATAAAACAGTAAAAATACATTTACCACACCACTTAAAATATCAATCGGAAAACCGCTGAAAAATGGAATTCCAAGAAATGCATTGCCAAAAAACAGTGCAAGTACCCCCATCATCACCGGCTCATACTGAACTTTCATGGTAGGGTTTTCTTTACAGATCCGTACAAGAATTACAAAAAGGTGGATCAGAAAAAGTCCTGCCGGAATGAAAAATACAATAATAGAAGGGTTGATCTCATATACAAAGGTTTGTCCCCCTCTTTTTTCTATCATCTTAGGAGATTCCAGAAAAACTCCAAATTGGGCATTCACCCAAAAGCAGATCAGCATGGTCACCAGGTATATTCTACCGACGGATCCGTTCCTGACTCCGCCAAAGGCAAGAATAAAACGATAATACGCATATGGCAGTAATAAAATTCCCAACAGGGAAACCTGATACCAGAATTCACATCCCGGCCAGAACTGTGCTCGCATGAAGGCAGAGCCTCCTGTCCAGAAAAGCAATCCCAGCAATACCACCAGAAAACTGTTTATGATTTTATTTTTCTTTGCTGTTAAAAACATCAACAGCAGAAAGCCATAGCACAGCATGGCTATAATTGATATATATCCGTAGGTTCCCATAAATTTCCCTTATCCCATTCTTTGTTTCACTCATAACTGTTCCATGCCTGCACAGTTATCTTACTTTATTTAGATATTCCTGTACATCCAGTAATTCCTTCATATCATAATGAGAAGGATTCATCTGATGTATCTTTTTGCCTGTCTTTTTCTCATAAGCTTCAAAGGTTCCGCAGGTGAAAATTGTAACCTGTAACGGATCCATACCCAGAATTTTCTTCAGATCCCGATAATCCTGATCAATATATTTGAAATATGTACTCAGTAAATCCTTTAAAATATTGGCACTCATGGCATTGCTAAGAAGTGCCTCCTGCTCCAGTTCCACATACATGTGAAGATACGGTCGGTTCTGCTCATTGTATTCCTTCGCTGCCACCCAGTTGGTGATCGGAAGTTTGGAAAGGCTGATCACACTTCGAATTCCATTTTCCGAAATTCTGGTGAAACCTGCAATATCAATGATCCAGGGTACCCGGTCCACATATTCAAAACGGGGGATCCTGGTCTCATCTTCCCGATTTTCCAATCCCACACAGCGATACGTATCTCCACAACGATAACGGGCAAACGCACCGCCTTTCAGAATCGTAAATACCAGCTCATACTTTTCACCGGGTCTCACCTCATCCATCAGATAGGTAGGCGGAATATATGACGGATCGTCATAATTTCTCATCATATCTTTCTCTGTAATAAACTCATAGAACGCAGTATCCGGGAAGAAATACATTCCCTTTCTTGTCCATGTCTCTGTACCCATAATAGAAGGCTCCGTACCGGCGAACAATTCCATGGGACGAATGCCCCAAAGTTCTTCCAGATCATCTTTATAGCACAGGTTATCCGTACCTGCCACCATAAATCCTTTCAGATGAAACAAATCCTTTGGAAGAAATGGTCTGTTTTCTTTCTTACACCGGTGCTTTGCCTGAATCATACGTAAGATCATATGAGGCTTGCATTTCATAAGACTTGACAGTTTGATACCGCCACCTCCGCCACTGGTCAGAGAAGAAAGGCTCAGACTCACTGCGTAAGCCACACTTCCAAGACCAAAGAAAAATCCAAGATCCTTTTGCATAGCCATCTTAAATCCCAGTTTATTTCTTTCGCTGAAGCTCATATTTACAGCTTCATCAACTGCCGGTAAAAATTCAATCCCGATCTCCTCACCCAATGCCAGCGGAAAAAGTCCGGTTGCAAAAGGCAACGGTGCCAGGGCATACAAAAATTTGTCTGTAGCTGCCACATCAAAAGAGCCCTTTTCTTTACTGGTAGAAAGAATCAGACATGCTGTCACGTTGTTGCGATAGGTATCCAGCATGCTTCTGGTATAGGGTGCCACCTTAATAGGATGCTTACCACCCTCCCAGGTCGTCTGGATCCAGATAACCGGATTGCCCGGAAGCATATCCGGCTGCTTGGTAAGCAATACATCTGCATAATCTTCATAGGTTGTCAATGGCACCATTTTCCGAAATTCATCCAGATTCGTCGGATGCTTTCCCTTCAAAATGGACTGTCCCAGACCACAGTTACTCCATAACCGGATCTGCTCCTCCATCAATCGCCGTTGAATCTTCATATATCCATCCATGGACAAATCAAGGAATCCACAGTACTGCTGCCAGATTTCTTTATACTGTTGTTTCTTTAATTTTTCTTCTAAATTCATAGTCTGTCCGCTCCAGATCGATCATTGTTTTCTGACACTATAGAAACATGCCTGTATGCTTTCTTTATTTGGTATTAAAAAGGGAGTGTTTTTCTGATATTCTCTATAATTAAAAAACGTCTGCGGAAAAGTCCACAGATCCTGAAAAATGATATACAGATAATTCCAAAAAATCATAAGTAAAAAATAGATTCCCTGTTTCCATCCGCCAAACATTCCCCACATACAAAGATATGCACCTGCAAACCACAAAACGCCGGGATGCCGACACAATCCATACACCCCTTCTGTGTATGCAGCCCGTAATCTGTTTTCTTCACAATAGGTTTGCTCAAAAGGAAGAGCGAAAAACAAGGTGTATATAAGAAGTGCCAAAAAGCACATTGCTCCAATTCCGAATCCAATCATTCTTCCGATCCTGTGACTGCACTGTCCCCATGCAAACCAAAGTTCCATGAACAGTGACAAAACAACCAGAATAGTGCCCGCTGCGAAAAATTTTTGTAACAACCTGTTCTGTTTTCTAACACTGTTTATATCGTAAATAAAGTACAGAAGAAACCCTGCACTCCCTAAAATAATCTGCTGCATTTCTATTCTCCGAATTTTGTACACAATACTATACAGACGCATAATCACGCACTTTTAATTATAATAAAAGTCACTATAAATAGCAAGGATAATTTGGTTTTGCTGTACAAAGGAGATTTTATTTTCCATATAAGTGTTATGCATAATGCATAATTGCATTACTGTTTTCGTGGTTGGTTTGCAGTTGTTACCATTTGATTAATGTTATTTGTCTGTATTTACTATTTTATATGTAAATATATCAACTTGTAATCTTCCCATATATTTTACCAGGTAAAGATATATTGTTTAACTGAGTAATTTTGTAAAATACTTTCACCCTTCACAACTGTTCACCGGCTTCTTGCCTCTCCTGAGAGCCACTCTGGGCGGTTGTATTTCACCTTGACATAAATATCCATGGTGATCTTGCTGCTTTCATGACCGGCAACCATTCAAAGACGAATATTAGAGCCACGAAAGCGATTTTCTGCTTGTTGGGGAAACTCCCCAATCCCCATAGAACGCTGCCTGCAGCATCGGGCTGCGCATCCGTTCCGGATGCTTTAACGGCAGTTCCCGCCAAAGGAAAAGCCGGGGTGAATCATCACCCCGGCTTCAAAAAACATTTACTTGTGCTTGCGGCCTCCACGCTTTTTGTAGTCCTCGTCTATACGCTTTTTCCAGTCTGCGCTCAGCGGGGCACTGCACCGTACAGAGCTGATTGTTTCACTGACTACCTCATAATTCAACGCGGTTCCTTCGCTGTCGCACTGATAGTTGGCTGCACGATCTGCACCGATTCCGAACTGGCTTGCGGTCTCTACTGCGTCAATATTAGCACCAAGGAACAAAAACTCCCAACCGTATTTTGCTTTCTGCCACTCGATCATCTGCTTCACTTTTTCGCTGTTGTACCGGTGGCTGGCATTTTCCATTCCGTCCGTAGTGATTACAAACATGGTGTGTTCCGGCACATCCTCCTGTCTTGCGTACTTATGAACATTTCCAATGTGATGAATCGCACCACCGATGGCATCTAAGAGTGCTGTGCATCCACGAACCGTGTAATCCCGGTCAGTCATCGGTTGGATATCCTTTACATTTACGCGGTCATGCAGGACTTCGCTCACATTGTCAAACAGCACCGTTGAGATCAGTGCTTCGCCCTATGCTTTTTTCTGCTGCTCAATCATGGAATTGAATCCGCCGATGGTATCCCGTTCCAGTCCGCTCATGGAACCGCTGCGATCTAAGATAAAAACGATCTCTGTTAAATTCTTTCTCATATGCTTGTCCTCCCAAAATCTCGCCCTTGCGGGCTCGCTGTCGCGGTATTCGCCAAGGTTTCGAGCAAGCTCGAACTTTGGCTCATTACACGCGCATATGGCTGCTCGGTTTCGTATCTTACAGCCATAGTATAGCGATTTTCTTTCGTGGAGTGGTCGCATGGAAAGCGACATTTCTTTGTCCTTATGCTCCGATCAGGCTCTGGTCAAAAGCAAACAGTGCTTCGTTGATTTCATACACATTGTAGTTTCCCCGTTCGACAAAATATTCTACAATGATATCGAATTTGCTCGAACGGGAAAGGGTAAACCCTGCCTTGCCGAGCATCTCCTGCATCTGGGCAAGCGGCAACTCCAAAGCCAGAGCAAATGCCAGCACCGTAGGTTTGGATGGCTTATAGAATTTATCCGAACGGATCTTAGAGAAGAGTTTCCGGTCAATGTTTGCCTTCTTGTAACACTGGGCATCCGTCATGCCGCTTTCATCAATCTTCCGCAGCAGCATTTCCGAAAAGCTCTCATCCATCTGTCCCAGTGCCTCTTCCAGAGATTGACTGCTGCAAGATTTACAGATTGCTTCGGGCGGCAGCGGGGCAGGTGCAGCTTCAAAACAGGATTCCTCTGACAATACTTCGAGCCGCCGTCTCTGTTCTGACCGGCTGTCCGTATGTTCATCCACATACCGGTCATCTATGTACGCCGCGATATCGGCAAACAATTTTCCGCTAATCTGATATGCTTTTCGGTCAAAGACAACGATGTAGACCATTATCTCATTTTCCAGCAGGAACGTACTGATGGTATCGACTGCAACCTTCAGAGCCTGCTCTTTTGGATAGCCGTAAATACCGGAGGAAATCAGCGGAAAGGCCACCGACTGACAGCCATTTTCTTTCGCCAGGTTCAAAGATGTCCGATAGCAGGATTCCAGAAGCTCCTGCTCCCGATGCTTGCCATCCCGCCAGCGCGGGCCGACTGCATGGATCACATATTTGCAGGGTAAACGGTACCCCTTTGTAATTTTAGCACTTCCGGTCTCGCAGCCATGCAGCGTACTGCACTCTGCAAGCAGCTCCGGTCCGGCGGCACGATGAATGCAGCCGTCCACACCGCCGCCGCCCAAAAGAGAAGTGTTGGCAGCATTGACGATTGCATCAACGCTCATTTTTGTAATATCGTTTCTGATAATCTGCAATGGCATGAAACATACCCCCATTCGTCAATTTAACTTTCTATCTGTAGTATAGCTTCTTTTGTGTTAAGATGCAAAATTCAAGTTAATACCGATAAGCCCCTGCTATCAAGACTAACTCTTTGTGCCTATCGTTGAAATAAACGCTCCTTATGGGTATAATATAAGGAAACCCAACAGCTGGTTAAAAAGTGTCAGTTCCTTTTCCAATGGAATCGGCGGAACTCTGTTTTTCGGAATCTCTGATGACCGGAAAACTATCGGCTTGTCCGATGTTCAAAAAGATTCATCATTTTAACATCAAACACATGTCGTTCATATATATGTGGAGTATAATCCAAATATGTGTGTTTGATGATATCGCAAATTATTTATATCTGGTCTGAAAAAAGCATTTTCAGGAATATACAAAGATTTATTATTATACTGTTTTAGATAATCACTCTCCACTTCTGGATGAACAACTACTTTAAGGTTATCATCAACATTGAACATTCCTTTATCCTATTTCAGTTTTCCATATTGCTCATCATCTAAAGCTTCCAGCCATTCATTGCTGCCATTCTCGCCGGGAACCTCAATGGCAAGATGGCTAAACCATGAATCCGGTGCTGCTCCATGCCAGTGCTTTACACCGGCAGGAATATTGATGCAGTCACCCGGCTTCATGAGAGTTGCATCCTTGCCCCATTCCTGATAATATCCCCGTCCGGCTACACAGACTAAAATCTGTCCGCCGCCATTGTCCGCATGATGGATATGCCAATTGTTACGGCAGCCCGGCTCAAATGTTACATTATAGATTCCCACCTGATCGATTGAAACTGGTGCAAGATAGCTTTGTCCGACAAAATACTGAGCAAAAGCATCGTTTGGCTCACCAATTGGAAATATCATTTGCGCAGCATGGGCGGACCTCGCATCCTCAGCCGAAGTTCCCTTTGCAGATAATTCGTCCGTCCATACTTCCTTTGCCATATGAAACACAGCCCAGCCCTTTGGCCATCCTGCATAAAATGCCACATGGGTGATTACCGCAGCGATCTCTTTTCTTGTCACTCCGTGATTTTTTGCATTTTCCAGATGATATTTGAGTGAGGAATCCGTCACACCCGAAGACATCAGTGCAACCACTGTAATGATGCTCCTCGTCTTTAAATCAATATCCTCATTATTCCAATTCTCGCCAAAGAGCACATCATCATTAAAATGTGCAAATTCTGGTGCAAATCCGGAAAGTGCATCCCTGCCTGCTGTCTGTACTATTTTTCCCATAATCAAAAATCTCCTCTTCTACACTACATTTCCTGCTTTTTGTTTCCCATTCTGCGCCATGACACCAACCAGCGCATGTGGAACATACATCTCCTCCAGATAGGAAATTTCATCCGCTGTCAATTCCAAATCTACAGCTTTTGCCGCCCCGTCTGCATGAGAAAATTTTGTTGCTCCCACCACTGGAGAAGTAACCTTTGTCAATAGCCACGCCAACGAAATTTCCGTCATGGAAACATTCCTCTTATCCGCAAGCTCCGCTACTCTGGCAATGATTCGTGCATCCGCTTCTGCTGTGGCATCATACTTAAATTTTGCATATGCGTCTTCTTCCAGACGCTTTGATGTCTCACCCGGACGCTTTGAGAGTCTGCCGCCTGCAAGTGAACTGTATGGCGTCATTGCAATATTTTCCGAATAGCAGAACGGTGCCATTTCCCGTTCTTCTTCTCTTGCAATCAGATTATAATGCCCCTGAATCGAAATAAACTCTGTCATTCCGTTTTCTCTTGCATAGTAATTTGCCTTGGCAAGTTGCCATGCAAAGCAGTTGGATATACCGATATATCTGGCTTTGCCAGCCTTCACAGCCCTATTAAGTCCATCCATGATTTCCTCCATAGGGGTATGATAATCCCACATATGATAGATATAAAGATCCACATAGTCCATACCGAGATTGCTAAGACTCTGATTCAGGTAATTTTCTATATGTTTCTGTCCGCTCATGCCGCCGTCAATTTCTTCCTGCGTTCTCGGTGTGAATTTCGTTGCAATCACATAATCATCACGCTTTGCAAAATCACGAAGTGCTTTTCCGACATACTGCTCGCTTGTACCATTCTGATATGCGATTGCCGTATCATAAAAATTGATACCAAGGTCAAGTCCATGCTTAATGATTTCTCTTGTCTGCGCCTCATCTAATGTCCAGCTGTGCTGTCCGATAGACGCATTTCCAAAACCCATGCATCCCATGCAGATGCGGGATACATTTAAATCCGACTTTCCAAGTTTTGCATACTTCATAAAGACACCTCCCGAATTAAAGACTTTCAAGCAGTTTCTTCATCTTATCAACATCACTGCTACTCCTAACAAGATAGCCCTCTTTGATTTCAACCCCTGACGAAACAGACGCTTTCAATCCATCCACTGTTTTTCCAAACCCACTACCGCCAGATGTAGCAAACAGTACAATTTTCTTTCCGGTAAAATCATAACTTTCCAGAAAACTGTTGATGATGGTTGGCGCAACATACCACCAGATCGGGAAGCCTAACAGGATCACATCGTAATCCTCAATATGCGCATCCTTATTTGCCAATGCCGGACGAAAAGCCTTATCATTCATCTCCACGGAACTGCGGGAATTCTTATTCATCCATTCCAAATCATCGCTTGTGTAAGGTACTTCCGGTCTGATTTCATAAAGATCACTTCCGACTGCCTTTGCAATTTCTTTTGCCTTCTGAGCGGTTGTTCCGCTGGCACTAAAATAAGCAACTAATACTTTTTCCATTTTACTCATTACCTCCATTTACTTTTTCTATTTGATGCAGCATATAATCCAGTTCAAGCTGCTCCTTATTTCAAATATTCTTCAAAAAACGCTGCAATCTTCTCAAAAGGAATCACATTCGCATTATCGTATAAATCCGTTTGAACAGCATCCGGAATGATCATCAGTTCCTCTGTTTTCATCTTCATTTACACATTCTCCTGAATATTTTTGATAAATCTTGCAGGTACACCCCCATAGACGGTACATGCCGGTACATCCTTGGTTACGACAGCACCCGCAGCAATCACTGCACCATCTCCGATCGTGACACCTTTACAAATGGTTGCATTGGCACCTATCCAGACATTTTTTCCTATATGGATTGGTGCAGGAATCAGATTGCCCCGATGCTTTGGATTAAGACTGTGGTCTAGCGTAGCAATCACCACATTATGTCCAATTGGTGTGGTATAAAAAAAGTTGACATCTTATTCTCAAGGATTTCATGATAGAA
>NZ_JALFPR010000080.1:0-21541 GCF_022785585.1 Oliverpabstia sp.
TAGTGTGAAAGAAAGTAGAGGACAGCCGTAAATAGGCGCACTTAAATAAGCTGTCGAGGTAGGCAACTTTTAAAGTGTTATATATTTGGCATATTAGATCAAGAAGCTAATGGTTCATCTGGAGGAAGTATTCCTTCTCGTTGCAACAGGTTCTTAGCTTGCTTGATAGCCTTAGCCTTTTGTTTTTCAACTAGAGGTGCAGGTATATCGATTTTGTAAAGATCGCTCGGATTCCACTGTTCACCAGTAGACAGCATCTGGTAAATGGCAGTAAGAATCATACGGGCAATAGCGATAATGGCTCTTTTCTTGCCACGACGTTTAACAAGCGATTCATATTTCTTTTTGTAGTAAGGAGATTTGTCAGATTTTACGGCTGCATGAGCGCACTGTACTAATGCAGGTTTGAGGTAAACTCCGGCACGTGTAATCCGAACAGACTTCTTCTTACCACCAGTTTCGTTGCATCCTGGTGTTAAACCAGCCCAGCAACATAAGCGTTTGGAATTGGAAAAATGAGTCATATCAGTACCGATTTCGGAGATGATAGTGATTGCACTATCACGTTTGACACCCGGAATGGTACAGAGTAACTGGACAGCATTTTCAAAATCAATATTAGAAGAAATCAAAGTTTCAATCATTTTATCAACATCATTGATTTCAGCTGTGATATAATCCATATGTGCGCGGACGAGGCGCATACGATATTTCTGGGAATCAGTCATCTGGTAACCTTCGACGGATTCTATAACAGCATTTTCTTTGGACTTAAGACGCTTTAGAATCTTTGATGCGATTTCTTCGTGGTTAATAGATGTACCCGATTGTTCAAGCAGATAGTCGATAATGGATGTGGATGACTTCCCAAAGATATCGGAAACAACAGAATCTAATGCAATATTACAAACAGTAAGAGCATTCTGATATCTATTCTTTTCACTTGAACGACAGGAAACAAGCTTGTAACGATAACGAGTGTATTCTCGAAGAATACGGACTATCTTACAAGGAATGTAACTGCCTTTGACAAGTCCAAGACGGAACAAATCTCCTATCCATTTAGAATCTTTGGTGTCATCTTTGTTTCCTTTTACAGCTTTGACCCATTTGGGATTAGCGATGACAACATTGATCTCATCTTCCAAAAGATTAAAGACAGGAACCCAGTATTTACCAGTGGATTCCATACAGACATCATGGCAATCATTGTCGAGAAGCCATTGCTTGAATTCAAGAATTGAATTGTTGAAGGTGGAAAAGCGTTTCTTCTGATAAGAAGGCTCGATACCACCAGTGGTTTTAACGATTGTGGCAACGAGAAATGATTTGTGAACATCGACACCACAACAGGTTTGGTATGTAACTTTCATAGTCAGACTCCTTTCGTAAATAGATAAGAAGCCATTGACTGAACTGCCACACAATTAAACTAAGGAGTTTAAACAATTCTTAGTGTACGGATTCGTGATACCACTCATTTGTGCTTGAAAAGGCAGAACTTACACTGATTATTATGCTGTCTAAAACGAAGAAAGTTATTACAACTCACCTCACCGTGCTTTGTAGTGTAGCTTCTTACAAGTTATTCTAAAACACAGTGTGGAAAGTTGAAACACTTTCATTACTATTTGTGCCGCCAGCCAAAGGCGGCGGAATGGAGATTATTATGAAAAGAAACATTATAGTGACTCTTATAATAATGACTGCTATATGTGCAGGGTGCGAAAAAGGAGAAAGTAATACAGAAAAGTATACCGGAAAGCCAAATAAAACAGAAGTTGCTGTTGACGCAGCAGGAATGGCAGAAATGGATGCTTCGTATAATACAATTCAAGAATTGATGGTGGATGCTGATTACGTTGTTTACGCGGAAATAGAAAATTATAAATATGCGGTTGAAAGTGGTTCTGTTTCAACAAATGAGACAGTACGAGTTATTGATAGTCTGTATGGAAATATAAAAGAGGGGGAAAAAATATCTGTATTTAAAATGGGAGGATATGTAAAGATACAAGACTATATAAATTCCTACGAAGAAGAATTTCGGGAGCAAGTAAAAAATTCAGCTACATTTGAAAATTTAACGGAGGATGATATTCAAAATAAATATATTTCTTTTTTGCCTGAAGGAGGGGTGAAACAGATATAGGGAGCAAAGCAATTTATTTCCTAAAACAACGAGATGAGCAACCGGGAGTATATGTACGTGTCGGAGCATATGAAGGTGAGTATGTAGAATTATCAGATGGAGACTTTAAAATTCCTGGGATGGAAGATTACGAAGAAATAAATAATATGACCATGGCGGATGGGGATGATATGGAAGGAATGGAAAACTGCATTATCTCATGGAATGAAATTGTAGAACAAATTAATTGAAACAGAGTAATGATTGGAAAGGAATGTTTGCATCAAAAGACACCTTCTGTTAGAAGGTGTTTTTTTGATGCAAACCACACTTTACAGTAGTAATTTACCGAAGGCTCATGTATAATAAAATACGGAAATGTTGATGCAAAAGGGAAGGATCCTGGGACAGGAGCTTTCTTGCGTGAAAAAACGGAATATGGAAACATATTCTGCGAAAAAGGGAGAACAAGATGAGTAAGAGAAATGATGTACACAAAGTATTGATTATCGGTTCCGGTCCAATTATTATCGGTCAGGCGTGTGAGTTTGACTACTCCGGAACACAGGCGTGTAAAGCACTGCGCCAGCTGGGATATGAGATTGTACTGGTAAACTCCAATCCGGCAACGATCATGACGGATCCGGGGATTGCGGATGTCACGTATATCGAACCACTGAATGTAGAGAGACTGGAACAGATCATCGCAAAAGAGCGTCCGGACGCGATCCTTCCGAACCTTGGAGGACAGTCAGGGCTGAATCTTTGTTCTGAACTTGCAGAAGAAGGGATCCTGGACAAATACGGTGTGAAAGTCATCGGTGTTCAGGTGGATGCGATCCAGCGTGGCGAGGACCGTATTGAATTTAAGAAGACGATGGACCGTCTGGGTATCGAGATGGCGCGAAGCGATGTGGCGTACAGCGTGGATGAGGCGCTTGCGATTGCTGACAGACTGGGATATCCGGTTGTGCTGCGACCGGCTTACACCATGGGTGGAGCAGGCGGCGGTCTGGTATATAATGTAGAAGAACTGAAAACCGTATGCGCCAGAGGTCTGCAGGCCAGCCTGGTAGGTCAGGTTCTGGTAGAAGAATCCATCCTTGGATGGGAAGAACTGGAGCTGGAAGTTGTCCGTGACTCCAAAAACAATATGATCACTGTATGCTTTATCGAAAATATCGATCCGATCGGCGTACATACCGGTGATTCTTTCTGTTCCGCTCCGATGCTGACCATCTCCGAGGAGGTACAGCAGGAACTGCAGAGACAGGCATATAAGATCGTAGAAGAAGTAGAAGTCATCGGTGGAACAAACGTACAGTTTGCCCACGATCCGGTCAGCGGAAGAATCATCGTTATCGAGATCAACCCGAGAACCTCCCGTTCCTCCGCACTGGCAAGTAAGGCAACCGGTTTCCCGATCGCACTGGTATCCGCGATGCTGGCTTCCGGTCTGAACCTGGATGAGATCCCATGTGGAAAGTACGGAACCCTGGACAAATACGTTCCGGACGGAGACTATGTGGTAATCAAATTCGCGCGCTGGGCATTTGAGAAGTTCAAGGGCGTAGAGGATAAGCTGGGTACACAGATGCGTGCCGTCGGCGAGGTTATGAGTATCGGTAAAACCTATAAAGAAGCGTTCCAGAAAGCTATCCGAAGCCTGGAGATCGGTCAGTTCGGTCTTGGCTTTGCCAAGGATTTCCATGAAAAATCAAAAGAGGAACTGTTAAAGATGCTGGTAGAACCGAACAGCCACAGACAGTTTATCATGTATGAAGCACTGCGAAAAGGTGCAACGGTAGACGAACTGTTTGCTCTGACAAAGATCAAACACTATTTCATCGAACAGATGAAAGAACTGGTGGAAGAAGAGGAAGCACTTCTGGCAAACAAAGGTCAGGTGCCGGCTCCGGAAGCCCTGAAACAGGCGAAACTGGACGGTTTCTCTGACAAATATCTGGGACAGATCCTGGAAGTTCCGGAAGAAGACATCCGTAATGCGAGAATCGCACAGGGTGTGGAGGAAGCATGGGAAGGTGTCCACGTAAGCGGAACGAAGGATAATGCTTATTATTACTCCACCTATCACTGCAAAGACGAAAGTCCGGTCAGCGATAACAAGAATAAGATCATGATCCTCGGCGGCGGTCCGAACCGTATCGGTCAGGGTATCGAATTTGACTATTGCTGTGTACATGCGGCGATGGCACTGAAAAAAGCAGGTTTTGAGACGATTATCGTAAACTGTAATCCGGAAACGGTATCTACCGACTATGATACTTCCGATAAACTGTATTTTGAGCCGCTGACACTGGAAGATGTACTGTCTATTTATAAGAAGGAACAGCCGCTCGGTGTGATCGCACAGTTCGGTGGCCAGACACCGCTGAATCTGTCCGCAGATCTGGAAAAATACGGAGTGAAGATCCTTGGTACTTCTCCGGAAGTCATCGATATGGCAGAAGACAGAGATCTGTTCCGTGCGATGATGGACAAACTTGGTATTCCGATGCCGGAAGCAGGCATGGCAGTGGATGTGGATGAGGCACTTGCGATTGCAGAAAAGATCGGTTATCCGGTTATGGTTCGTCCGTCCTATGTACTGGGCGGCCGTGGCATGGAAGTGGTATACGATCCGGAAAATCTGAGAATCTATATGGAAGCAGCAGAAGGTGTGACACCGGATCGACCGATCCTGATCGACCGTTTCCTGCGTCATGCGACTGAGTGTGAGGCAGATGCGATCAGCGACGGTAATCATGCATTTGTTCCGGCGGTTATGGAACATATCGAGCTTGCCGGTGTACATTCCGGTGACTCCGCTTGTATCATCCCGTCAAAAAATATTTCAGAGGAAAATCTGAAAACCATCAAAGAATATACAAAGAAAATCGCAGAGGAAATGCATGTGCGCGGTCTGATGAACATGCAGTATGCGATCGAAGACGGAACGGTCTATGTACTGGAAGCCAATCCGCGTGCATCCCGTACCGTACCGCTGGTATCCAAGGTGTGTAATATCTCCATGGTACCGCTGGCTACACAGATCATTACATCCGAATTCAGCGGGGCACCGTCACCACTGGATGGTATGAAAGAGAAAGAAATTCCATATTATGGTGTCAAAGAGGCTGTCTTCCCGTTCAATATGTTCCCGGAAGTTGACCCGTTGTTAGGACCGGAGATGCGTTCTACCGGTGAGGTTCTGGGCCTTGCGGACACTGTGGGAGAGGCATTCTATAAAGCACAGGAAGCAACCAAGAGCAAACTGCCGTTAGAGGGAACTGTCCTGATCAGTGTCAGCGACCGTGACAAAGGAGAGGTTGTGGAAGTCGCAAAACGGTTTAAAGAAGCAGGATTTGCTATCCTGGCAACCGGTCACACGAAAGAACTGATCGAGCAGGCTGGCATCGAGGCAGAAAGAGTATTCAAACGCAGTGAAGGACGCCCGGATATCTATGATGTGATCACCAACGGTAAAGTACAGCTGATAGTTAACACACCAAAGGGTGACGAGGATGGTCCGGATGACAGTTATGTAAGAAAGGCATGTATCAAGAGCCGTGTGCCGTACATCACAACGATGGCAGCAGCGCTGGCAAGTGCAGATGGTATTCTGGCAGAGCAGAAGCAGGAGAAGAATGAGGTAGTATCTCTGCAGGAACTGCACAGCCGGATCCGTGAAAAATAAAAGGCAAAAAGGGAGTAACGAAATATGATGGATATGAGAGAATTTCAGGAAAAACTGGAGCAGCTGATGGAACTGGCAGCAAAGCAGGAGAAGAATCTGAATAACGAGCAGATTCTTGAGATCTTTGGGCTGAATCAGTTATCTCCGCAGCAGTTGCAGAGTCTGTATGAATATCTTCGTATCCAGGGAATCCGTATCCAGGGGGCAGATCTTGCCCCTATGGATATCGGAAAGGCACTGGATCCGCAGGAAGAACAGGAGGAAGAGAAGAAGCCTGTGATTCTGGAAGCAGAGGATGAGCAGTGTCTGAAGGAGTATGAGGAGATGCTCCGGCAGTTCCCTTCGGAAAAGGAAGGGGAGCGGGAGGCTCTGCTTTTACAGGCAGTGACAGATGTGACCGGTGTGCAGGAGCGTCTGGCACAGTTGTATCTGAAGGAGATTCTGCAGTATGCGAGAAAGCTGTGGAGACAGGGGATTTATATTGGTGACCTGATTCAGGAAGGGAATATGAGTCTGTTGCTGGCGCTGGCGGAAGAGATGCCGGAGGAAGGTAAGGCGGACTGGATGGAAGAACGTCTGCTGGCAGGTATGGAAAACTGGGTGAAGGAGCAGACGGAGCAGAAGTATCGGGACGAGTCCATGGTTGAGAAGGTTCGGAAGCTTGAGGCTGCGATCAGGGAATTGTCGGATGATGAGGAACAGAAGTTCAGCGTGGAGGAACTGGCGGCTTATCTGGATATGGATGAGGAAGAGATCAGGGCTGTACTGAGGCTGACCAGCGAGGGGGCGGATGAAGAAAAGTAAGGATTGCCTGTTTTTTTAGTTTGGTTAGACGGACGCGGCAGGCACCTGTTCCATGGGGGGTGGACAACGTGGGCAGGGCAACTTTGAACTAGCCACTAACTGCGACTAGATTCACGAGGGTCGGCTGACCCTCGCGAAAGTCTCTGTAAGTGTCGGATTTCAAAGCTTGCCCTAAGCGCCCACAAAGTGTTGTCCACCCCCCCATGGAACAGGCACCTGCCGCTGTGCGTTTAAGACGGGAGGAAAGAAAATCAGAGTGAAATATTTTCGGCATCCGGATGGAAAATGTCTGGTATGTAATATATGGTATGATGAAAAAACTGTAAGAGAATGTATAAAAAGCTGCCAGCGGTGTTCGATGAGGGAACGCCGCTGGCTTTTTATAGGGGGTAGAAGTTTTTGAGCAGAAGAGTCAGGAATTACTTGTTTTCGGTTTCTGATGTTGTTTTTACATCTTTGTTTGGATCTGTGTCTGCGGGAACAATTGGGGGATGAGTGACTGGAGTGGTGGTGTTCCCTTTTTTTGCTTTGTGTCTGCGGATCAGTTTTCGTATCAACAGGATGGCAGCGGTGATGATGGCGATCAGGACCACCAGAACCGGGAGGTTGGCGATGATGGCTACGAAGAGGTCTACGAAGAAATCGCGGACTTCGTAGAGGCTGTTTCGAAAGCCGTTGCTGATGCGGCTGCCTATAGTGTTGGAGGTGGGTTGTTCGTAGGCTACTTCGTTGACGTTTAAGTAGACAGTGCTGTAGTCTACCAGGTTGTCGTAGGTTCGAAGCTGGGTTTCGTAGCTGTTGATCTGGTAGCGCAGGTCGGAGAGCTTGGATTCGAGGGCCAGGATCTGATCCAGTTCAGTGGCCTGTTCGAGAAGTTCGCTGACACGATCGTATTCGGTACGGAGGGAATCCAGGTAGGCTTTCTGATCGACGTATCGGAGGGTGATGTCTTCGGTTTCGATATTTTTGTTGGTGACGGTGCCCAGAGTTCCGGCAGTTTCCAGGAAACTATCCAGGCTGTCGGAAGGGATCCGGGCAGTGACGTAGTAGGAGCGTCTGCTGTAGCCGTTCTGTGGAGTATCCAGGGTGGAGGATTCGATATAGCCACCGCAGGAGGTGATAGAGTTGTCCAGTTTCGTTCGGAGGTTGTCAAGATCTTCGGTGGCGATATCCATCGAGACGGTGCGGATCAGTTTCCGGGTGCTCTGGTCGTGGGTTGCTTCAGCAGCATCGGTCGCAGCATCAGAAACGGAAGAGTCAGAAGATGAACCGGCAGTTTCAGCTGTGGCGGTATCGTCCATCATATCCGCTTCGCCGTCATAGGAGAAGCCGGAGTCGTCCAGGGGTTCGCTGGCTTCGACAGCCCAGGAGTCTGCAGATTTATTCTGGTGGACCGCAGAGGTGGTTGCAGAACTTCCGCAACCGGAGAAAAGCAGGATGCCACTCAAAAAGAGTGACGGGGCAAGTAAGGTTTTCTTTTTCATAATTAATGCCTCCTTTTTCATGAAAATATAGAAAAATAAAAAAATTAAAAATTTTTGAAAAAAACACTTGCATTTTCCAAAAAGGTGTAGTATTATAATTGTGCAAGGTTCGTTGGTCAAGCGGTTAAGACGCCGCCCTCTCACGGCGGAAACAGGGGTTCGATTCCCCTACGAACTGCTGAAACCCGGAAGTCGGAAATGATTTCCGGGTTTTTTGTTGCTATAGATAGAATCAAGTAAGTCACCTGCTTTAATTGCGAATATTCACTTGAGTTGTTAAAGTATTGAACGGTTATGACATAAGTACAATGTATGCAACAAAAGAGTTAAAAGAATGGGTGGTTAGAAAGTCTTTCTTTATATTCATTATAAGTGATAAATATAGGAAAGACAAGAAAGTTCAGAAAATCTTTGAAAAAGTTAGAAAAATGTAAGCAATTGTGAAGATGCTGAATAGTTATGAGAAAAAGAATCATGGAGGAAAAATGTAGTGGGTGAGTATGTGAAAAAGATTGGGATGCGCCGTATCCTGATCATGCTGCTGGGTAATGTTTTTCTTGGAATGGGTGTCAGTATATTTAAGTTCGCCGGTCTTGGTAATGATGCGTATAATGCCATGATGATGGCATTGTCTGATGTGGTCGGCATTCCCTATGCAAGATTTTTTGCGATTTTCAGTGTGGGCTTATTTGTCATTGAGTTGATTGCCGGAAGACATTTTATTGGTCTGGGAACTATTATCAATACATTGTTTCTTGGATATATTGCTACTTTTTTCTATAATATATGGGATTTCATATTTACAAAACCAGGTGTACTTCTGACCCGGATTCCGGTTATGGTGATCGGGGTTATCATCTGCAGTCTGGGCGTATCCATGTACCAGCGTCCGGATGTGGGAGTGTCGCCATATGACAGTCTGTCACTTATCATGGATAAGAAGCTTCCGAAGATATCTTACTTCTGGTGCCGTATGTCCAACGATGTGATCTGCGCACTGGTGGCGTATTTCGCAGGAGGTCTGGTTGGAATCGGAACTGTGATCGCGGCGTTTGGCCTTGGTCCTATTGTCCATTTCTTTAATATCCATGTAACAGATAAACTGTTGCAAACAGAGAAGCATTCAGAAAATTAAATATAGAGTAAAGCATCGACAAAGAAAACAGAGAACACATATCAAAAACAAAGATATGTGCTCTTTTTTTACGCAAGCAACGAGCCAAAGTTCGTGCTTGCACGAGACCTTGGCGACTGCCGCGATAACTTGAGAACCCCGCGGATTATCTTTCTCATAGTTACGCGAGTTGGTTTGAGTTGGCTATACTGTATAAATAATAGTAACTATTCAGTTGCCACTGTCCCGCGAGGTGTTTTGACATGAATATGTCAAAATCCCGAGACATACAAGCCAAAATGCCATCACCGAAGGTGATTTACGCGAGCAACGAGTCAAAGTCCGTGCTTGCACGGAACCTTGAGGAGTGCCGCGATAACGATAAAAACTCGCAAAGCGTGGTTTTATCGTTTAAATGCATTTTGACTTGTAACTGTGAAGGTACTGAACAGTTACAAAAGAAGAAACAAAAGGCAGGTGGAATACCATGGAGGGATCCTTAAAAGAAACACCATATGAAAAGCGGATCCAGCGACTGATGACAGGTGAAGACGGGGATCAATATGGGTTTTATATTAATATTACCGACAATATTGTCCGGGAAGTGAAAAACCCGGAAAAAGCCTGCTGGGAGGATGAGACAGGACGTCCGGGCGGCGTGACGCACTGGCTGCAAAAACAGATTTATCCCTATATTCTGGATAATGAGGAAGAGAAGAAATTTCGCAGAACATTTTTGAAAGAGGAACTATTGCGTATTTTCCAGACAGGACAGAGGCACATACAACTTGGATATCGTTTTCGTAAAGGAAAATACATTACCTGTTATACCGTTAATATAGAGATGTTCGAACATCCGGTGGATCACACCGTTGAATGTTGCGCAATCTGGCGAAATGATACGATTCCTTATATTAATCGTGTGATGACCCATATGTTGCTCAGGGATAAATACCGGATGATCGCTGTACTGGATATTCAGGAAAATACAGTATTTGTCCGAAAACATACGTTTGAGAACACGGAAATCCCATGTGACAGTCCGTTGGAGTATGAAGGATTCATCCGTGAACTCAGTGAAAAATGTATACAGGAAAAGAGCAGAGAATGGTTTCAAACCTCTGCCAGTCTGAATACTATGGAAGAAAATCTGCAGGTGGCAGGGACATATTCTTTTACAGTGTACAATGCTGACCGCGGAGCGGAACGATATACCTACCAGTGGCTGGATAAAGAATATCGGGAAGTGCTGATCGCAGTGGAAGACCGTACAGTGGAAATGGAAAAAGATCCGCTTACTGATTATCTGAACCGTGACGGATTTGTCAGAAAGACAGAAAATATTTTAAAAAAGAATGCAGACCGGTATCAATTTGCGATTATTTATTTTAATATCCGCAAGTTTTCCGGCCTGAATGATGTCTATGGATACGAAAACGGTGATAGAATCATCCGCTCTTACATGGACCGGATCCAGAACAGTACGCTCCGTCCACTGGTACTGGGGCGTGTGGCTGCAGATCGTTTTCAGGCGCTTGTCGATGCAAAAAATCTGGAACCTGCGGCATTGGGAAAACTTCTGCAGTATCAGGTGAAAATCGGGGAAGAACAGGTGGAAATATACGGACGCTGTGGTATTTACTATATTCCCAAGCAATGCAAGCTGGATGTTTCTCAGATGTGCGATCTGGCCAAAATGGCCAAAAATAAAATTTCCAATCAATATGTGCAGCCATATGCGATCTATCAGGAAGATATGAGGACAGAATACGAACAGAAGAACCTGGCACTTCTGAATCTGGAAAAGGCATTGGAACAGGAAGAGTTTGTGGTATGTTATCAACCGGTAGTGGAGGGAAAAACAGGACAGATCGCATCGGCAGAAGCACTAGTTCGTTGGAACAGTTCAGGCGAAGAGCCGATGATCCCGTCCGTTTTTGTGCCGGAACTGGAAGACAGTGGTTATATTACAAAACTGGATACCTATATAGATCAGACGGTCCGCAGGTTTCAGGAAGAACGCTATCACAAAGGGAAACGAATGATTCCGGTAGCGGTCAATCTTTCCCGTATGGATCTGATGAACAGCCGGTTGATGGAGCGAATCTGTACAGAGCTTCAGGAAACAAAAGTACCAAAACAATATTTCCGTTATGAAATTATAGAATCCGCATACACAATTATCAGCAAAGAGGGAGAAGAATTTCTGAAACGTCTGAGAAAAGAGGGCGTTCAGATTTTTCTGGATGATTTTGGAACCGGAATTTCTACATTTGAGACTGTACGGGATTACACCTTCGATGCATTGAAAATGGATATGGGGTTTGTTAAAAAAATCGGAAAGGATCCAAAGAGAGATGCAATTGTAATATCAATTATCGATATGGCACATCGAATGGGAATGAAGGTTGTAGCAGAGGGAATTGAAAATAAACAGCAAAGTGAGTTCTTATGTAACCACGGCTGTGATTATCTGCAGGGATACTATTATTATAAACCAATGTCTGCGGAAGAATTCTCAAAGCTGCTGGATAAATAATGAAAAACAACAAAAAACTGCAAGTGTGAAATAAATGGTTTGTCACATACTAACGGAGAAGACAAAACGAAAGGATGTGGCGGAAACTTGCAGGAAAAACAGAAAAAATATCGAAAATTTTTGTGGTACGCTCTGGTGGGGACGCTGCTGAGCCTGTTTATATTAATATATGGAACTATGAAGGATCACATACCGGATGAAATATTTGTCTACGCAGACGAAGAGACGGACTGGGAAACATTTTTTCAGGAACCATTGATTTCTTACGATGAAACGGTGGAAGTTTCACAAAATGGAAGTTATCAGATTCGCTGCAAATGGCTGGGAGTGCTGCCGCTGAAAACCATTAAGGTTCATACGGTGGAAAAGCAGGAAGTGCTGGTCAGTGGGTCGCCTGTGGGGATCTATATGGAGACGAAAGGTGTTCTTGTGATTGACAGTGGTGAGATCACGGATCGGGAAGGAATCCGCAGGACACCGGCAGAACATATTATCCAGTCGGGAGATTATATCTGTGAGATCGATGGGAAAGTACTTACAGGGAAAAGGCAGCTGATGCAGCTGGTAAGAGAGAATCAGGGAGAACCGATGGAACTGCAGGTGATCCGCCACCGGGAGACGATAAAGCTGGAGATGACACCGGTGGAGACTGAAGACGGTTCTTATAAACTCGGTATCTGGGTGAGGGATAATATTCAGGGGATCGGAACACTTACGTATGTGGAGCCGAACGGAACATTTGGAGCACTTGGTCATGGAATCAGTGACGCAGACACGGGAGAAAGACTGGAAATTTCTGACGGTGATCTTTACCGTGCAGATATTCTTTCTATCCGTAAAGGTACAGCCGGTACACCGGGGGAACTTCGGGGCGTGATCAATTACAGAGAAGAAAACCGGATCGGAACGATATGTGGGAATTCTCAGTATGGTATCCGTGGGCAGATGGAACCCGGAAAATATACAGAATCCATGAAAAAGATACCGACAGGACTCAAACAGGAGATTCAGACAGGAAAAGCGGAGATCCGCTGTGATATCGGTGATGGAATCCGGGAATATCAGTGTGAGATTCTTGAGATCGACAGCAATGCAAGAGATACCAATAAATGTTTTGTCCTGCGAATCACGGATGATGATCTTCTCTCCCGAACCGGTGGAATTGTCCAGGGAATGAGCGGTTCCCCTGTGTTGCAGAACGGGAAACTGATCGGAGCGATAACCCATGTGTTTGTCAATGATCCGACAAAAGGATATGGAATTTTTATTGAGAATATGATGGAATAGCAGAAAACACAGAGAATACAGAAATTAAGAATACAGAAATAAATTAGTTCATGATATAATGAGCGCAAGAGAGTCAGAGGGGGCTTGCTCACTCTTGACGAACGGCGAAATTATGGAGTGATGAAATCACGAAATAATGAGCGTTAGCGAGCGGGAACAAACGAAGTTTGTTCATCGGAAGCGTTTTAAAAGTAAAAGAAATCAGGCAGGGGAAACAGGGAAATGGGACAGAAATTATATTTGGAATGTTATTCGGGAATCAGCGGAGATATGACAGTTGCGGCACTGTCCGGTCTTATGAAAGACCGGACACCGCTGTTTTGTGTGTTGGATCATATGCCGGTGGAAGGATTTTCTTATGAATTAAAGCAGCTGAAAAAGTCCGGGATCGATGCCTGGGATTTCCTGGTAAAACTGGATGCGGAGCATGAAAATCACGATCATGATATGGAGTATCTTCACGGACACGGCCATACGCATGACCATGACCATCATCACGGCCATGAGCATCACCAGGATCACGCAGAAACAGCCGGGCATCATCATGATCCGGTGCAGGCGGAAGCGATGCATGCGCAGGAAGAAACTGGACATGAGGAGCATCACCATCATCATCACGAACATCGCGGACTGGGAGATATTTTCCCGATCATTGACCGGTGTGACATGACGGATACGGCGAAAGAACTGGCAAAAGATATTTTCCGGATTCTGGCGAAAGCGGAGGCGAAGGCACACAATGTACCGGAAGATCAGGTGCATTTTCATGAGGTGGGAGCCGTGGATTCTATCGTGGATATTGTTGCAGCTGCGGTCTGTATGGACAGTTTGCAGGTGGATGGTGTAATTGTTCCGTTTCTTTGTGAGGGAAAGGGATCCGTGCGCTGTCAGCATGGCATCCTTCCGGTTCCGGTTCCGGCAGTTATCAATATTATCCAGGACAGCGGTCTAAAACTCAGGATGACACAGGTGGAAGGAGAACTGGTAACTCCGACCGGAGCAGCTTTTGCGGCAGCAGTCCGCACAGAAGAAACACTTCCGGAGACATTCCGCATCCTCAATGTGGGAATCGGCGCCGGAAAACGCAAATACGAGTGCCCGGGTGTCCTTCGCGCGATGCTGATCGAGACGGAAGAGAAACAGGAAGATAAGATCTGTAAACTGGAAGCCAACATCGACGACAGTACCGGTGAACAGCTTGGCTATGTTCTCGGTGCACTGATGGAAGCCGGTGCAAGAGATGTGCATTACACCCCTGTATACATGAAGAAAAACCGCCCTGGGTGGCAGCTGAATGTGATCTGCATGGAAGAAGACAGAGAAAAACTGGAAAATATCATCTTCCGGGAAACAACGACCATTGGGATCCGCAGACAGAAGATGGACCGGACAGTGCTTCGGAGAAGTAAAAAGACGGTACAGACACCTTACGGGGAGGCGGAAGTGAAGATCTGTGAGAAAGATGGTATGAAAAAAGTTTATCCTGAGTATGAATCGGTGGTTCGACTCTGCAAGGAGAGTGGGACGGCGTTTCAGGATGTGTTTGAAAGTGTGAAGCAGGCGATAGAAAAATAAAAAACAGAGACATTTTGGATAGATGAGTTTCTGAAGATTTCACTATAGAGTGCCGAAACCCAGCAAGAGGAAGGCGGAGCCAGGGTGGCACGACACTTTGTGGGAGGTTAGAGCAAGCTTAAAGTTGCCCTGCCCACGTCGTGCCACCCTGGCTCCGCCTTTCTCTTGCGTCCGTATAGGAACAAACAAAAAAGAAAGAAGCCAACCTTAAAAAATAAAAGGTCGACTTCTAAATTTCGATTTCTCAACACTTACGACAGCACACCCACATGCTTCTTAATAGCCTCAAAACTCTCCTTACTGATCACGTGCTCCATCTTGCAGGCATCTTCTGTTGCGATTTCTTCCGGTACCCCCAGATGCATCAGCCAGGAAGAGAGCAGCTCGTGCCGCTCATAAATCATGTCTGCAATCTCTTTCCCGGATTCGGTAAGATATATGAATCCGGCATCAGTGACTGTGATATGCTGATGTTCTCTCAGGTGCTTCATTGCCACACTTACACTGGATTTTTTATAACCTAATTCAGTGGCGATATCTACGGAACGAACAACAGGAAGTTTTTTACTCAGTATCAGAATCGTCTCCAGATAATTTTCTGCTGATTCATTTGTTGCCATATTACAAACCCCCTTCATGAACAATTCCACTAAAAATGACTAAAAGAAAAGCAGCTGTCCAGAAGATCGTATCTGTGATACAAAACACTGAACAGTTACCATCAAGTATAGATAAGTATAGCATAACTATTACAAAAATTCAACTGACAAACATGTTTTTTCCATGGGCAAACGTGTGAATAATGTTACTGTGAAAATACTTATTGAAAAAAATTTCCAACAAGTACTTGACACCTAATGAATATTAGCATATACTAACTCCAGTAAGGAACAACATTGATATGTTCGCAATAAAGAAAAGAGGTTGATATGATGCCGTTATCTATGGTAAAACCAGGAGAAACTAACACAATCAAAAAGGTTGGCGGAAAAGAAGAGACAAGAAAATTCCTTGAGAATCTTGGATTTGTAACTGGAGGAGAGGTTACAGTCGTATATGAAATCGAGGGAAACCTGATCGTGAATGTGAAAGATTCACGTGTGGCCATCGGAAAAGATATGGCAAACCGTATCATGGTATAAGCAGGCGGATTATCAAGGAAAGAGGGAGAATGTTATGAAAACTCTGAAAGAGATTGCTGTTGGACAGACAGTCACAGTAAAGAGATTGCATGGTGAAGGCCCTGTAAAAAGAAGAATCATGGACATGGGTATCACCAAAGGTGTAAGTGTATTCGTTCGCAAAGTGGCACCGCTTGGTGATCCGGTGGAAGTGACGGTAAGAGGGTATGAATTATCCCTTCGTAAAGCGGATGCCGAAATGATCGAGGTAGAATAATTTTTTTGCCTGTGCGTTAGCGAAAACTAACAAAAGATAGCACAGACCAAAAATTAGTAGGAATGTAAAACAACATTTCAACAAATAAGAAAAAGGAGCAGAAAAATGTCAGTGAAAATTGCATTAGCAGGTAATCCTAACTGCGGTAAGACAACATTGTTTAATGCGCTGACCGGTTCCAATCAGTTTGTAGGTAACTGGCCGGGCGTAACGGTGGAGAAAAAAGAAGGTAAATTAAAAGGTCATAAAGATGTGACCATCATGGATTTACCGGGTATTTATTCCCTGTCTCCATACACTCTGGAAGAAGTCGTAGCCAGAAACTATCTGATCAATGAAAGACCGGATGCGATCATCAATATTGTAGATGGTACGAATATCGAGCGTAACCTGTATCTGTCCACACAGATCATGGAACTGGGCATCCCGGTTGTCATGGCTGTCAACATGATGGATCTGGTAGAAAAAGCGGGTGACAAGATACATACTGACAAACTGAGCAAACTGTTAGGATGCGAGGTTGTGGAAATATCCGCACTGAAAGGTACAGGAATCCAGAAAGCAGCTGAGAAAGCAATAAGTCTTGCAGAGAGAAAGAACGAAGTTACACCGGTACATGAGTTCGACAGTAAAGTGGAAGATGCGATCACAGCTGTAGGAACCATGCTTGGCATGGATATCCCGGAAGCCCAGAAGAGATTCTTTGCGATCAAACTTCTGGAGAAGGATGACAAGATCAAAGAACAGATGAAACTGGTTCCTGATGTATCCAATGAGATCAAAGCTCTGGAAGATGCATTCGATGATGATACCGAGAGTATTATCACCAATGAAAGATATGTATACATTTCTTCCATTATTGGAAAATGCGTAACCAAAGGTCGGAAGGGTGGAATGACCGTATCCGATAAGATTGACCGCTGGGTGACCAACCGTTGGCTGGCACTGCCAATCTTTGCAGCTGTTATGTTTATTGTTTATTATGTATCGATTACGACAGTCGGTGCATTCCTGACAGACTGGACCAACGATGTGCTGTTTGGTGAGATCATTCCTCCGGCTGTCGAAAAACTGCTGGTAGCTGTGAACTGTGCTGACTGGCTGCAGGGACTGATCCTTGACGGTATCGTAGCCGGTGTCGGTGCAGTACTTGGTTTCGTACCACAGATGCTGGTACTGTTTATCTTCCTGGCTTTTCTGGAAGGTTGTGGATACATGGCCCGTGTAGCATTCATCATGGACCGTATCTTCCGCAAATTCGGCCTTTCCGGAAAATCATTCATCCCGATGCTGATCGGTTCCGGTTGTGGTGTGCCTGGTATCATGGCATCCCGTACGATCGAGAGCGACAGAGACCGTAAGATGACAATCATGACAACAACCTTTGTTCCCTGTGGAGCAAAACTGCCGATCATTGCCCTGATCGCAGGTGCATTCTTTAATAACGCAGGATGGGTAGCATGGAGTGCTTACTTCGTAGGTGTTGCAGCGATCATCTGCTCCGGTATTATCTTAAAGAAAACAAAAATGTTCTCCGGAGAACCTGCTCCGTTCGTTATGGAGCTGCCGGCCTACCATATGCCAACCGTAGGCAATGTACTGAGAAGTATGTGGGAACGTGGCTGGTCATTTATTAAAAAAGCTGGTACAATTATTCTGTTATCTACCATCGTTCTGTGGTTCCTGATGAGCTTCGGCTGGGTAGACGGAAAATTCGGTATGCTGGAAGCAGAACAGTTAAATGACAGTATTCTGGCATCCATCGGTAACGTGATCGCTCCGATCTTTGCTCCTCTTGGCTGGACAAAAGCCGGTGAAGGATGGAAGATGGCAGTTGCAGCAATCACCGGTCTGATCGCAAAAGAAAACGTAGTAGCTACCTTCGGTATGCTGTTCGGTTTTGCAGAAGTTGCAGAAGATGGTTCTGAGATCTGGGGCAACCTGGCACAGGTTATGACTCCGATCGCAGCATACGGATTCCTGGTATTCAACCTGCTGTGCGCACCTTGCTTCGCAGCAATGGGAGCTATCAAACGTGAGATGAATAATGCAAAATGGTTCTGGTTCGCTATCGGATATCAGTGTGGTCTTGCTTATGTCGTATCTCTGTGTATCTATCAGTTTGGAATTCTGTTTACCGGTGGTGGATTCGGACTGTGGACAGTAGTTGCGGTTGTACTGCTGATTGCATTCCTGTATATGCTGTTCAGACCTTATAAAGAAAGTAAATCATTGAAAGTTGCGTAAGAAAAGTCTGATCTGACTTTAAGAAAGGAGACCTTTGCATGGGAACAGTAGTTGTTGGCGCGGTTCTGGTTGGTGTGGTAGCACTCATCGTCCGCAGCATGGTAAAAGATAAAAAGAACGGCAAATCACTGCAGTGTGGTGGTGACTGCTCACATTGCGGAGGACATTGCAGCCATTAAAGGTACTATTTGGAGGTGTTGACATTAATTGCAGAAAGAGCCAAAGAGTATCATAATTTCAAAATTAAGAGAGCGTGGCTGCCGGATCACCCGGCAGCGGCGCATCATCCTTGATATTATTCTGGATGAGGACTGCTCTTGTTGCAAGGAGATTTATTACAAAGCCTGCAAACAAGATTCCAGTATCGGAGCCGCAACCGTGTACCGCATGGTGAATACATTAGAAGAAATCGGAGTGATCAACCGGAAAAACATGTATAAATATACCGGCAGTGATATTGACGAAGAATTAGAATGTGTTCCCTGTTGCAGAATGGAACTGGATGACGGCACGGTGCTTCAGCTTTCTGACAGAAAGTTCCGTCAGGTACTGACCTGTGGACTGGAAAGCTACGGTTATATGACCGGCAAAAGAATTGTAAAATACACGAACAATCCCGGACAGGCCTCCTAGAGCGTGTCTGGGATTGTTTTGTTATATTGCATAGCAGCAATTGATCTGGCAAAACGGACTTAATTGAGAAAAAATATCATTAAAGAAGAAATAACTTGAAGATTATTTCTAAGGCGATATAATAATTGACAAACAAAATTTTCATACATAAAGGAGAGAATATTATGGCAAACATTTTAAATAATTTCGACGCAAAAAAACAGGTATTTTCGCAGGTGGTGTCCTGTTTGGCACTGCTGGAATCAAGATTCTTGCCAGCGATGATGCCAAAAAATTCTATGCAAACTGCACGGCTGCAGTGTTGCGCGCAAAATCCTGTGTAATGAAAGTGGTAACATCTGTTCAGGAAAATGCAGAAGATATTTATGCGGAAGCACAGCAGATCAACGAAGAACGTGCAGCAAAAACAGCTGTTGTAGAAGATGAAGATACAGAGGAGACTGCAGAGACAGCAGAAAATTTTACAGAAGAATAAAATGCTAAACTCACACAAGGACAGTGTTATTCAATGAAATTTATAATCAAACATGAAATCAGGGGACGTATGCGTGTTCATCTTCTTCAGAATCGTATGACATTTGAGCAGGCAGATACGTTACTTTATTATCTGAGCAGCCAGAAACTGGTGACAGGGGTGAAAGTCCGTGAGAAAACACAGGATGCCACAATTAATTTTGTGGGAGACCGGGAAGAAGTAATCCGGGCACTGAAAGTTTTCCATTATGAGACAGCCAAAGTACCGGAGACTTATCTGAAAAATTCCGGCCGGGAACTGCAGAATGAGTACTGGGAAAAACTGGTCAATAAAGTGGTTATGCGTATGGGAAGCAAAATGTTTCTTCCGGTATCTGTCCGTTCCGTGATCACCGCAGTCAAATCAGTGAAATATCTGTGGCATGGAGTACGGACGATTGCTAAAGGGAAACTGGAGGTCCCGGTTCTGGATGCAACTGCGATTGGTGTATCCATTTTCCGCGGAGACTTTGAGACCGCAGGATCCACTATGTTTCTTCTGGGAATCGGAGAGATTCTGGAAGAGTGGACCCATAAAAAATCTGTGGATGATCTGGCAAGAAGCATGTCATTGCACGTATCCAGAGCATGGTTGATGAAAGACGGACAGGAGATTCTGGTTCCGTCAGATCAGATCCGGACAGGAGATGAGATCGTTGTTCATATGGGCAATGTGATTCCTTTTGACGGTGTGGTAACAGCCGGAGATGCTATGGTCAACCAGGCATCACTTACCGGAGAATCGGTTCCTGTTCAGAAGAATGCACAGAAATATGCATATGCCGGAACCGTGGTCGAAGAGGGCGAACTGACCATCTGTGTCAAGGAAGTCAACGGTGGAAGTAAGTTTGAGAAGATCGTTACCATGATCGAAGAGTCCGAAAAACTCAAGTCCAACGTGGAAGGAAAAGCTGAACATCTGGCAGACCGTCTGGTTCCGTATACACTGGCGGGTACCGGCCTGACCTATCTGCTCACACGAAATATGACAAAGACACTGGCGGTACTGATGGTAGATTTTTCCTGTGCGCTGAAACTGGCGATGCCAATCAGCGTACTTTCGGCGATCCGGGAAGCAAGTCTGTATGATATCACGGTAAAAGGTGGTAAATTCCTGGAAGCGATCGCACAGGCCGATACCATCGTATTTGACAAGACCGGTACACTGACGAAAGCAGAACCAACAGTTGCTAAAATAGAGACCTTCTGTGAGCGCTCCGAAGAAGAACTGCTTCGTATCGCAGCCTGCCTGGAAGAACATTTTCCACATTCTATGGCGAAGGCTGTGGTTGATGCCGCCAAAAAGCGGAATATTTCCCACGAAGAGATGCATTCTAAAGTAGAATACATTGTTGCACATGGGATATCTACAATGATAGATGAACATAAAGTAATCATCGGAAGTGCTCATTTTGTCTTCGAAGATGAACATTGTGTGATTCCGGAAGGCATGGAAGAAAAATTCGCAGTACTTCCGGAAGAGTATTCCCATCTGTATCTGGCTATTGACGGAAAACTGGCTGCGGTGATCTGTATCCATGATCCGATCCGTCAGGAAGCGTTCCCGGTGATCAATTCTCTGAAACGGGCGGGAATCAGCAAAGTAGTTATGATGACCGGAGACAGCGAACGTACCGCAAGAGCTGTAGCAGCACAGATTGGTGTAGATGAATATTATTCGGAAGTATTGCCGGAAGATAAAGCGGGATTTGTGGAACGTGAAAAAGCAGCAGGACGAAAAGTGATCATGATCGGTGACGGTATCAATGATTCACTGGCTCTGTCAGCTGCAGATGTGGGAATCGCTATCAGTGACGGTGCGGAGATTGCCCGTGAAATAGCAGATGTAACAATCGGTGCGGATAATCTTTACGAAATTGTTACATTAAAAGCAATCAGTAACGGGCTGATGAAACGGATCCACAAGAACTATCGTTCGATTATTTTGATTAATGCCGGACTGATCGCTCTTGGTGTGACCGGTATCATACAGCCAACCACTTCCGCATTGCTGCATAATACTTCTACGCTGGTTATAGGACTGAAGAGCATGCAGAACCTGATCGATTAAGCAAAAAAGCCATCACCGAAGGTGATTTACGCGAGCAACGAGTCAAAG
>NZ_JALFPR010000014.1:0-12069 GCF_022785585.1 Oliverpabstia sp.
AGTCATGGCTAAAAGTTAGGAGGCGAATGCTCTATCCAGCTGAGCTATGCCGACATACGATTTTTGGCTTACTTCGCTGACGCTCAGTGACGCGGCAGTCGCCAAAATCCTGCATAAATGCCGGATTTGTGGCTCGTTGCTTACGCGCAAAATCAAGGTTTTTCAGCCTTTTTGATCACCCGGATCGGTGACCGATTTTTCTATTTTCAGCCGATATTTTTTTCGGCGAAAATGCTATTTGCGTCCTCTGCAGCACTTGGCTTTTCTAATCAAAATTCTCAGTATCGAATTGCCATCGACACCTGAGTACTTTTCAATAGTTCTCAGTACAGGTCCCCCCTTAGGAGGCGAGTGCTCTATCCAGCTGAGCTATGACGACACATGCCGCAAACCCTTGATTTTACTGGGTTTCTGGGATTTTCCCTTCGGCCATATATAAGATTATCAACTCTTTTTCGAGTTGTCAATCTACAGATTATTTCGGTAACTGTTCGCTACCTTCACAGATATATTTATTCTACTATAGAATGCCTGAAATGACAACCTTAAAAATTCAGGCTTCCCTGCAACCAGATAATTCCCTTGAATCTTCGACCAACTTCCGGGATTCCCATCAGATCTTCCTGGTTCATACAGATATCGAAGATCAGGTCGTTGCAGTTGATTGTCATCTGATACAGCTTCTCGCCGGTCAGTTTGTTCGTGGTTTCCATCCATTCAAGAATCTCTCCCATTACATTATACCGGTCGCACTCCATACCATAAGGCATAAAATACGTATCTACAATAGAAAAAATATCTTCGTTAGCGATTCTTCTTGAAATCATGGCATACGTATCCATATCATCCATAGTCAGATTTTCCATCGCTTCTTCATTTCCCCGGCGCGCTTCGTAGATCATCTGTGTTCTCTTCCGGGTCAGCTGCTGATCCCGTTCTCTCTGGGCAATATTTTTTTGAATTGGCAACAAAATCTTGCCCTCCGTAGAAAGACCGGATAAGGTCAGGTTGCTGAAACCTTCCCCCGGTGTCCCCTTGGTACGTTCTGTCAGATATTCTCCTGCATTTGCCAGATAAAAGATCAGAGTCACACCCACACGCACATCGTCACACGCTCCGGAAAAACAGACTTTTTCAGAACGTTGTTCTACCATCACATCTTCCTGACTGGTGATACCGCTTCCGGCAAAATACGGAAAATAATATTCCATCCGAAACTGATCCTGCTCATCATAAGTTCCACAGACACGCAGTCCGATATTCATACCAAAATATCGGGACAATTCCGCAAAAATCTCGTTTTTTCCCTGCTCTGCGATCTTTTTCTCATCGCAGGAAACAATCACCTCTTGCAGGATCTGATCCAGATCTTTCTGCTCCAGTTTTGAAAATCCTATAGCCCGAAGATAACTGTGCATACAGTCTTCCTCCTTTCTTATTATCCATTTTCTGTTACCACATCACAGGAATGACCCGGTAACTTTTCTCCGCATGCCAACACCAGATATCCATTGTTCTTCGGATATCTGGTGTCCGTAACAGCCGCTGTCTTTTTATTATTCCATCGTAACTGTTCAGTATCCTCACAGTTACGAGTCAGAATGTATTTCTAATCACCTTCGATGATGGCATTTTGACTTGCATTCCATCTCTTATTTATGTTTCGGTACGATTTTTTCGATTCCACCCATATATGGCTGCAGTGCTTTCGGGATATTTACACTTCCGTCTGCATTCAGGTTATTTTCCAGGAAGGCAATCAGCATTCTCGGCGGCGCAACTACAGTATTATTCAAAGTATGTGCGAAATACTTACCATTTTCACCATTTACACGGATTTTCAGTCTTCTTGCCTGTGCATCACCCAGGTTGGAGCAGCTTCCTACTTCGAAGTATTTCTTCTGTCTTGGAGACCATGCCTCTACATCGATGGATTTTACTTTCAGATCAGCCAGGTCACCGGAACAGCATTCCAGAGTACGAACCGGGATATCCAGGGTACGGAACAGCTCAACAGTGTTCTGCCACAGTTTATCAAACCACATCTTGCTGTCCTCCGGTTTGCAGACAACGATCATTTCCTGTTTTTCAAACTGATGGATACGATATACACCTCTCTCTTCCAGACCATGTGCACCTTTTTCTTTTCTGAAGCAAGGAGAATAGCTTGTCAGAGTTCTCGGCAGCGTATCTTCCGGCAGAATGGTATCGATGAATTTACCAATCATGGAATGTTCGCTGGTTCCGATCAGATACAGATCTTCGCCTTCGATTTTATACATCATGGCATCCATCTCAGCAAAACTCATAACACCGGTAACTACATCGCTTCGGATCATGAAAGGCGGTACACAGTAAGTAAATCCTTTGTTGATCATAAAATCTCTTGCGTAAGAGATAACTGCGGAGTGGATTCTTGCGATGTCTCCCATCAGATAATAGAAACCATTACCTGCCACTTTTCTCGCACTGTCCAGATCCAGCCCATCGAAAGATTCCATGATCTCCGCATGATACGGAACTTCATAATCCGGAACAACCGGCTCGCCGAAACGTTCGATCTCTACGTTCTCGCTGTCATCTTTTCCAACCGGGACAGAAGGGTCGATGATATTCGGGATTGTCATCATGATTGTTTTGATTTTTTCTTCTACTTCTTTTTCTCTTGCAGACAGTTCATCAATTTTTGCACCGGAAGCTGCAACTTCTTTCTTCACTTCTTCTGCTTCTTCTTTTTTACCCTGTGCCATCAGTGCACCGATCTGTTTACTGATTTTGTTTTTATTTGCACGCAGGGATTCTACTTCCTGCTTAATATTTCTGTTTTCCTGATCCAGAGCGATGACTTCATCTACCATCGGGATTTTCTGATCCTGGAATTTTTTACGAATATTTTCTTTAACCACATCCGGATTTTCCCGGACAAACTTGATATCTAACATATTTTCCTCCCTCTTTCAGGTTACTATTCTTGTTCTTTATTATAATAAGTAATCATTCTCTTTATTTTATAATAGTATTGCCTTTTTTTCAAGTGGGATTCACACGGTTCTTGGATAAATACAATTCTCTCACAGGATAGGCTTTGCCTCGTTATCCCGTGACCAAAAAAGCAGATGAAACTTTTTTCGTTCCATCTGCTTTCTGCAATCTTTTTTTCTTTTCTCTTATCGAACCTTATTCTCTCCAAAATGTACTGCCTGACGCAAGGCATCCATTTCCTCTGAACTGAGCAGAATGTAGGACTCTCCTTTTACTATTTCTTTGATATAGAAGAAACAGTTATCTCTGCTGTGAATTGCATTCAGGATAAATCCGGTATTGTTCATATCCAGAAGAGCGATTGCAAAACTCAGTTTTCCTCCTACGTCATCGAAAGCATCGTATTTTACGATCCCGTATTTTGTCAGAGACCTGGACAGCATATCCTTCAGTCCCCTGACTTCTTCAAGACTCTGTTCGTTTGCTCTTGAAAGCCTGTCTACTTCTTTTAATTTTTGAGAAAATACTCTCTCCAGGCTTTGTCCATCCGCGCCTTTCATAAACATATTGTAACGACGTCTCTGCCGGTGCAGTCCCAGAGAAACATTTAACACCAGTACAATCAATACCAGTACCAATACCATAAGCATGACTACCAGAATTCCCAGGTCAATACCTATTGCATCAAAAAAATTATTCATGTGTCAATCTACCCTTTCTATTTATCAGCTGCCACTACCAAAATGATTCTCCGTAACTATTCAGTAGGTAGCATTCCGCGAGGTGTTTTTGCATGTTTTATGTCAAAATGCCTTCACCGAAGGTGATTAGAAATGCATTTTGACTCGTAACCGTGAGGGTACTGAACAGTTACAAGTATCCTTCTTATGCTCCTTGCACTTATTTCTTAGCGGACGTTTTTCAAGATCCCTTTATGGATTCGAACAGATCAATCAGTCGTTCCAGTTCAGCCTGAGAATAATACTCAATCTCTATTTTACCCTTATTCTTATTCTTGTGCTGGATCGCCACCTTGGTTCCCACGATCGATTTTATTCGTTCTTCCAGTTGCTGATAGATTACTTCCATCTGCGGATCTGCTTCTTTTTTCTTTTCTTCTTTTTGGGGTTTTTGCAGATCTTTCACGATTTTTTCTGTATCTCTGACACTCAGTTTTTCATCAAAGATTCGCATCGCCAGATTATATTGCTGGTCTTTGTCTTCGATTCCCAGAAGTGTTCTTGCATGTCCCGGAGAAATCATATCCTGAATCAGCATATCCTGCACTCTCTCATCCAGTTTCAACAGTCGCATCGCATTCGTAACCGCAGTTCTGCTTTTGGATACTCTCTCTGCAATTTCATCCTGTTTCAGATGGAATTCTTCCATCAACCGTTTATAGGCAACCGCTTCTTCAATTGCATTCAGATCTTCTCTCTGAATATTCTCAATCAGTGCAATTTCTACAACTTCCTGATCTGAAAAATCTTTGATAATAACAGGTACTTCTTTCAACCCTGCCAGTTTTGCAGCTCGCCATCTGCGTTCCCCGGCAATAATTTCATAGTAATCATCCTTTTTCTGAACCAGCAGTGGTTGCAAAACGCCAAACTGTTTGATAGATTCTGCCAGTTCCAGAAGAGCATCTTCATCAAAATTTTTTCTTGGCTGTTCTCTATTAGGCTCTACTTCTGTGATTTTCATCTTCATTTCAACCGGTTTCTCAACGATCTTTTCCACTACTTTTTCTACTACTTTTACCGGTTGTTTTTTTTCTTCTGTTATATTTTTCTTATTTTTCGGAGCTCCGGATGGAATCAAAGAATCCAATCCTTTTCCAAGGCCACCTTTTTTCACTGCCATTCTTCATCCCCCCTGTGTATCACTTCTTCTGCTAACAGCTGATAACTTTCTGCTCCTGTGGATCTTGCATCATAGTAATTAATCGGGAGTCCATGACTTGGTGCTTCTGCCAGACGTACATTTCTCGGAATAATAGTTTTATAGATTGTCTGATTCAGATTATTCTTAACATTTTCTACTACCTGTAAAGAAAGATTAGTTCTCGCATCATACATAGTAAATACAACACCTTCCATTTCCAGATCCGGATTCAGTCTTTCCTGCACCAGTTCGATTGTGTGCATCAATTGAGAAAGTCCTTCCAGTGCGTAATATTCACACTGAATCGGTACCAGAACGGTATTTGCAGTTGTCATTGCGTTGATGGTCAACATATTCAATGATGGCGGACAGTCAATGATAATAAAATCAAACTGATCTCGGATCTTGCTGATTTTATTCTGTAATATATATTCTTTATCTTCGATACCAATCAGTTCAATCTCCGCTCCCGCTAAATTGACATTGGAAGGAATTAAAGACACTCCTTCGAATTCCAATTTCTGCAGACATTCTTCTACTTCACACTCACCAAGTAACAATTCATATACTGTATTCTCTGCTGCATCCTTCTCTACCCCCAGACCACTGGTTGTATTTCCCTGTGGATCCAGATCTATTGTCAAAACCTTCTGGCCCATGGCACCAAGGCAGGAGGATAAATTAATCGCTGTCGTGGATTTTCCCACGCCGCCCTTCTGATTTGCAATTGCTATTGCTCTTCCCATAACTGTACTCCTTCCAGTTCGTTTTCATCTGTATTTTTCTGTACAATTTTAATTTACGTGCAACTGTTTTAAGATTTATTTTATACATCAATTGCTGGTTCTATTATATCACTTGATTTTCTATTATTCCACACAAAACGTTTCACGTGAAACATTTTTTCTTTTTTATACAAAAAGCATTCGTTTCCTGTTTCTGTTTTAGTAATATTATGATGCCAGGATCATAAGTTCTTAGATTTGATGTGGATTTACTTGTGGTAAGATTTTTGAACATAGGGTTCGTCAAAAGTATGAGTAAATAGTTATTTTCAAAAGGACGAACAATTTGTGAATATTTTTGTTAATTGTGAGAATGCGAAGCGCGGAATAATTCGGTATCAAAGGGGGTAAAATACTTTTTGACCATAACATCATATTATTGTATTTTTTATTTGAAGTGTTTTATTACATGCGTGAATCTTTTTAATTATTTAATGTCCAGTAGTGCTGTCGTAACTGTAAAAGTGTTGAACAGCTACGACTTATTTCCTGAATGTTTCACGTGAAACATAGTTACTATTCACTCTTTTTGCTTCCACCTGAATAAAATTTTGTTGTCAACTCAATCCTCTTTAATAGCAGACTTTTGTATCGTATATCTCTGAATTTTGACATATTGTAACTATTCAGTAACCACTGTCCCACGAGATGTTTTGACATGAATATGTCAAAATCCCGAGGCATACAAGCCAAAATACCATCACCGAAGATGATTTACGCGAGCAACGAGTCAAAGTCCGTGCTTGCACGGAACCTTGAGGAGTGCCGCGATAACGATAAAAACTCGCACAGCGTGTTTTTATGGTTTAAATGCATTTTGTCTCGTAACTGTGAAGGTACTGAACAGTTACAAAAATATAATAAGTAAGAATTGAGAAACGGAGTCCAAACGAATCAAGTAAATCACCTGCTTCAATTACGAAGAGTAATAAGCAGTAGTTGTAGGATTTATTCCAGGAAACGGAATTGCAAATAAAACAGGATCCGGAAATAAAAAGAACAGTTTGCTATGAAAATAATTCCATCAAAGCAAACTGTTTTTTTTACGCGAGCAACGAGCCAAAGTCTATTGTTTTTCAGAAATGCGTGCCGTGGATTTTCTTTCAATCAGCTGCGCATGCAAAAGGAATGTGCTGATGGAAACATGATTGAGAAGGCTGGATAATGCAAAAAATCCACTTTTACCCAGTTCTGTTCGATCCTGACGGATGGTGGTTAGGGGCGGTGATGTATAAGCAGCTATTGGCAGATCATCAAAGCCCACGATACTGACATCTTCAGGAACCCGATATCCGAGCTGTTGACACTGAACCAGAGCAGCACTGGCAATGGTGTCCTGGCTGCAGATAATGGCAGTCATTCCACTTTTTAAAAAGTTTGGAAGATGTTTTTCCATACATTCGGAAAGAAAACAGGAACAACCGGCATTGTCATAAGAAGCTTTCAGTCCGTGTTTGCGCATAGAACGGAAGAAAGCAGAGTATCGGATCTGGATAATCTGAGAACCAAGAGAATTGCTGAGATATGCAATTTTTCGGTGCCCCTGCCTGACAAGATGGGATACCGCCAGTTCCATACCCTCGTCATTATCAATACCCACATAGGCAGTGGAAGGGTTGCCTGTAATATAGTTATCATAAAGTACAGTTGGAGTACAACTGTTTTCAAAATCCTTAAGCCATGGATCGGCAAGAGAAAAACCGATCACAAAAGACCCCACATAATCATGTTCCAGCATATAAACATCATAAGGCTGGTTGCGTTGTATCTGGATATCAACAGGTTCGATCACAACATCAAATCCCTGTGGCTCTGCCAGCTGCCGGAATCCCATAATGATATCATATGCAAAATGATAAGGTTCTTCATACTGTATATTATCTTTTTCTATTAAGACACATATTTTTCTGACAGAATTTCGATAACGCCGTAACTTTGTATAACCAAGTGCTACGGCAGTTTCTAAAACTTGTTTTCGCAAAGTTTCGCTAATGTCAGGGGCATTATTCAGAGCCTTTGATACAGCACTTTTGGAAATCCCCATTTTATCAGCAATATCCTGGATCGTGGTCATGATGAAATGTCCTTCCGTGTAAAAAATGATACAGGGGTCAAAATACCGTTTGCCCACAACATCATTATATAGAATATGATTGTAAAAATCAATGGAACAATGAAAAGAATTTAGTAAAGTTTTGCTATAAAATATGATTGTCAATAATTAATAGAAATACAAGGAAATAATTGTATAGAATACACAAAATAGTATGGAAATAATAAAAAAGATTGACGTTGAAAGGAAAAAGAATTATAGTAAAGGCGTCGAAACAATTCGAAACAAATATCTATAAATTTAGTTTCTTATATAATATAATTTGGAGGAAAATCAGATGGAATTTGCCAGCGTATATCATAAGACATCGGAACAGATGAGTTATGCATTGGACGAGAACCAGCTTGTTGTAAATATCAAGACCGGATATGATGTAAAGAAAATTTTTATCCATTATGGCGATCCCTTCGATGCAGGAATTCTGGGAGGAAATGAGAAGTGGACAGGAAAAAGGGAAGAGATTGTATACAAAAAACGTCTGTCCCACCAAATCTGGTGGACAACAACACTTTTGCCTGTGTATAAGCGATGTAAATATTATTTTGAACTTCATACAGAAAAAGAAGTCTGGTATTACTTCGAAGATGGTTTTCTGACGGAAGATCAGCTTAAGATGGACGGTCGTATGCTACAGTGTTTTGTTGTACCGTGGATGAATCCGGCAGATATAAACCGTACACCTTCATGGGTGAACGATACGATCTGGTATCAGATCTTTCCGGATCGATTCTGTAATGGAACTCCGGAAAAAAACGGAGAAGACATTCTGCCGTGGCGAAATCAGGGCAGGGTGACCAATGAGGAAAAATTCGGGGGGAATCTGGAAGGGATTCGTCAGAAATTATCCTATCTGGAAAAACTTGGAATTACCGGTATTTATTTGAATCCTATCATGGAAGCTGAGTCAAACCACAAATATGATACAACAGATTATACGAAAATTGATCGGTCTTTTGGCAATGGAGATACCATGAAAGTACTCTGTAAAGAGGCACACGAAAAAGGGATTCGAATCATGGTGGATGCCGTATTCAACCACTGTGGAAGAAAATTTGCTCCCTGGATGGATGTACTGAAAAATGGAAAGAATTCCCGCTATGCGGATTGGTTCATGGTTGAAAACTGGGAGCAGATCGGAAAGAGAGCGGATACCAGAGACAGACGTTTTTATTCTTTCGCATTTTCCGATGGGATGCCAAAGCTGAATACTAATAATGAAGAAGTGATTCAATATTTCTGCAAGATCTGCGAGGACTGGATTCGGGATTATGATATAGACGGAATCCGGTTTGATGTGGGTAATGAAGTATCCCATCGATTTTTAAAACGGATAAGGGAGCATCTGAAAAAGATAAAACCAGATATCTATTTGCTTGGAGAAATATGGCATGATGCAAGTCAGTGGCTGCTGGGTGATGAATATGATTCTGTAATGAACTATCCCCTGTTAAGTGGAATCCATGATTTTTTCCTGGATCAGACCATGAAAAAAGAAGAATTTGAATACATGGTAAATCGTTGTTATACGATGTATATGCAGCAAAATAACAATGTATTGTTCAATCTTCTGGATTCTCATGATACAGAGCGTCTGATAAACCGGCTTCATAATCTGGATATTTTTTACCAGCAGCTGGCAATTCTTTTTACACTTCCCGGAAGTCCATGTATTTATTACGGGACGGAGATTGCTATGGAGGGCGCTCATGATCCGGATTGCAGAAGGTGCATGCCGTGGAGCGAAATCGAGAGTGATGAGAACCAGGAGAGGATCGGGACAATCAATCGTTTGATCATACTTAGACGGAATGAGAAAACCTGCAGAAGCCCACATTTTCATTTTCCAAATACCTATGAAAACGGACGATGTGTGGAATATGTAAAAATCGACGAAGAAGGAAATAAAATAGAAATATTATTAAATGCGTCTAATGAAAATGTAAGAGTAAAAGGAGAAGGCGAAATCCTTTTTGCACGGAAATTTGATGGTGACATACTTGGAGCAAACGGAACCCTGATTCGTAAGATCGGAGTAACTATTCAGTAGCAAATATCCTGTCAGGCACCAAGGTCTAGAGCAAGCACGGACTTGACTCATTGCTCACGTAAATGAAAAGGCGGCAGATTTTGTGATTGTACAAAATCCGTCGCCTTTTTGTCTGTGAAAATCAAAATATAAGGTTTCATGAGGAAAAACAGTAATTAATATTTTTTATGTTCTTCCTCGGACATAGCCTGATAATCATAAATTGGATGAAATTCCTTACTGCAATCAAAAGATTCATACTGCATAAAAATCCGATCCATAATATTCGGGATCGCGGATTCCAGAGGCTGGAACAGAAGAATCAGGTACTGCATGGAACTGTAACGAGTGCAGATATCGATTTTTCGAATACTCTTACGAATGATTTCTTCCATTTGTAATAAAGCCTGTTCAGCTTTTTCGATGCTTGGCGAGGTTTCACCGGTGGATTCCATGGTGAGCATGATCAGGTAACATCTGCAATGGTTTCGGATGACCAGTTGATGAATATAGGAATACTGTCTTGCAAAATCACGGTAATCCAGATTCAAAGCACCCATATAGCTGCCACTGTCCTGAAGAGATTTTGCAATCTGAGTCAGATTATTGCCGGCTCCGGATACACTGGTGGACAGATGGTCGATCTGAGGCTGATAGAAGGAAAACTGATTTTTTCCATTTTGCTTGGCATAATATAAAGCATTGTCGGCTTTTGAACTGCAGTCAGGGAATGGTTCATTGCCGGAACACATATACAGGCCTGCAGACAGGGAAGCGTATTGAATCTCCGCATCATCTTTGGTGAGCGCATGGAATTGTTGGAACAGTTGTGTTATATGTTCCGAAGCTTCCTCATGGGTGATGTCAGGAAAGAAAAGCAAGAATTCATCACCACCAAGGCGACAGGCATATCCATTTGATGCAAAGCGTGCCAGAAGTTTGCCCAGAGTCATCAGAGCGCGGTCACCAGACTTGTGTCCATGCACATCATTAATTTTCTTCAGGTTATCCATATCCACAAACGCAAGACATCCACTGTGATCCTGAACGGCACAGGCGATTTGTTTTTCGCCAAGAGTACGCAATGGAAGACCGGTAAGGAAATCGTAGCTAGTGATATCTTCCTGACTTTTGATGGTAGTAAACACATCGGATATAAACTTATTGATCGTGTGATTGGAATCCATATACAGAGAGTTTTCCATTTCTTTGTATTTGCCTGTAATATCCTCCAGATGCCCTTCGTCCATTAAATCCAGAAGAATGGCAGAGATTCGAGGATCAAACTGTTTGCCGGCACTTTCCGAAAATTCTTTTCGAATCTGATCTTCAGACAGAGCATTTCGATAGATCCTTCTGGAATGCATGGCATCAAAACTGTCTGCCACGGCGACGATTCGTGCATAGAGAGGAATAGCTGCTCCGGAAAGACCTTCCGGATAGCCGGTTCCATCATAGCGTTCGTGATGACTTTTTGTTACTTCAACCAGGTGAGGAACCAGTGTAATATCTTTTAAAATATGGGCACCTATGAGGGTATGCTGTTTGATGAGGGCATATTCCTCTTCGCTGAGTCTTCCCGGTTTGCTTAAAATCTGATCCGGGATGCCGATGGCGCCGATGTCGTGCAGGTAGGCACAATCCTTCAGATTTTCTATTTCTTCAGAAGACAAACCAAGTCGTTTACCGATTAATGCTGCATATTCGGCGACACGGATGGAATGTCCGCAGTTATTTCGATCCTTTCCTTCAATGGTTGCAGCCAGGGTGCGCATCATTTGCAGGGTCATTTCCTCTGTCTGCTTTTGCTTTCTTTCCAGTTCCTGTTGCTGACGCATATCTTCCATATGCTGGATTCCACGAACCGTACGGAATACATTTACAAATAACAGAATGATCATGCCGATACCGGTAAAGATACCGGACACCGAGGTGACAAAATATACGGAGGCAGATTCAATAGTCACACAAACCATGATGAGCAGCAATCCCACCAGCAGTAACCGATCCGTGTGGTATTTGCTCTTATGCAGATACTGGAAGAGATGGACAAATACCATGACAAAGACGGCAGCGAGGATAATCTGGCCCAATGGCAGCATCTCAATGTAGTCTTTCATACCTGTGCTGTACAAAACAGAACTGATTGCAAAATTAGCCAGAACAATTCCGCCAGCGATCAGATACATACGTCTGTGCCGGCCATTTTGTATGCTGTCTGCATAAAGCAAAAGAGGAATCGGACACAGAATGATCATGACAAAACATAAGGAGCTAAA
>NZ_JALFPR010000038.1:0-9158 GCF_022785585.1 Oliverpabstia sp.
AATGCTCCTGCAAACCAGTCGTTCCAGTGATTTACTGCGGTATACAGTCCAACTACGGCGATTACCGGTTTACTTAACGGAAGCATGATTTTCAGGTAAGTCTGAAAGAATCCGCAGCCGTCCAGTTTGGCTGACTCTTCCAGGCTGTCCGGGATTCCTTCGAAGAAGGTTCGTACCATCAACAGATAGGTAACGCTCACCAGACTCGGAACCACGTAAACCCAGAAAGAGTTTAACAGGTGTAAGTTTTTGTACTGAATATAGGTAGGGATCATACCACCACCGAACAGCATGGTAAATGTGATCAGCATGGTGATGATCTTTCTTCCCGGCAGATCTTCCTGTTTCAGTGCATAACCTGCCAGAGTAGTTACCATTAAGCTTAAAAACGTTCCGATTACAGTTCTTGCGATCGTGATCACATAAGCTGTGGTAATACTTCCGTCTTTGAATACTTCTTTGAAGTTATCCATGGTGAACTGTCTCGGCCAGAACCATACGCCACCCCTCGCTGCATCAGCTCCGTCGTTGAATGCCAGCGCCACTACGTTCAGGCAGGGGAGCAGAATGATCAGACAGAGTGCAATAATGATCAGATAGATCAGAATCTGAAGTGCCTGATCCACCGGATTAACTTTTATCTTTCTTTTGTGCATTGCGTACCCAATCCTTTCTGTAAGTGTAACTTACCCGCTTTTCATTCCCCTGCCTGCCACCGGGGCAGGCAGGATCTCTTTGTCTTAGTCGTAGAAAGATACAGAGTCCGGATCCTCTTCGTATACATCTTTTACGTATTTCTCAAAACGATCGATCCCTGCTGCCTTCAGCTGATCGCGGAAAGATTCGATGATTGTTTTTACTTCATCATCCGATTTTGCGAAGCAGGCCTGTACGAATGTCTCATCCCAGTCAAGCAGATCCATCTGTGTCTTTACATCCGCAAGTTCGTCCGCGGACATATAAGCTGTTGCATCCAGCCCCGGAACCAGTTTCTTTTCTACCGGGTAGTCTTCTGCAATCTGTACACTTCTTGCAAAAGTAGAGTTACCGGAAGATGCTCCCGGACGTGACTCACCAAAGTTATCTTTGTTGTTTTTGTTTGTCAGAACAAACTCGAAGAAGTAGTTTCCGGATCCACCGAATCCCGCACCGATGGTGTTGATCAGATAATCTGTATCTCCATCATTCAGTTTTTCTGCAACTTCATCTGTCAGTCTTGGGTAGCCGTCTTCCATTGTGTAGGATACACCTTCCGTACCATACTGTGCGATGATCTGTCCTTCTTTTGTAGAAAGCCAGTCAAAGAACTGGAAGATTTCTTCCGGATTCTCTGCATCTGCGGAGATTGCCATACATCCACGACCGCTCTTTCCATGTACAACTTCCTTGTTGTCACCAGCAATATCGTTCAACGGTCCTAACGGGATCCAGTCATCATTGGAGTAAATAATCTCTTCGTAATTATGCACGTCAGCGATAATTGCTGAGTTGTGGTTTTTGGATACTTCTTCTGCACGGGTAGAGTCCATGGTGAAGAATTCCGGGTTCATCAGATCTTCATCCAGAAGTTTTCTCACAAAATTGATTTCATCATATACATGATCGGTTTCTGCGATATGCTTTACATCGCCGTTTTCATCCAGGTTGTAGTCATCGCTTACACCCCAGTCATAACCGGTTGCGATATATTTCAGAGCATCAACAGATCCGCCCCAGTATTTCGGTCCCAAGGGATAGACAGCATTTCCGTTGTCATCAGTATAACCGCCTTCTTTGATCTTAACCAACAGATTATAAAAGTCTTCCTGTGTGTTGATTGCTGTGGTATCAATCCCCAGATCATCTGCAATTGCTTTCTGAATATACATACCTCCTACATATTCTTCATCTGCATTATATTCCAGAGAACGGTCAATTTCATCGATACTCATCTGCCACAGATATACACCATCCAGGTCATCACGGAATACAATGTTGTTCTTTGTATCGTCCGGCAGATAATCGTCTTCATAATATTTGGAATATACTTCGCTGTTTTTCATGTATTCAGATACATCTGCGAACATTCCGTCTTTTGCTGCTTTGTACAGAAGCGGGAACTCCGGTCTTGTGGAGTTATCCAGGTAAGATACGATAACATCCGGGATGGTTCCGGAAGCCAGCTGCGAAGCCAGAACTTTTGCATCACTGTCACCAGGTGTATATTTTACATCCAGTTTGATACCGGTCAGTTCTGTGATCTTTTTCATGGTTTCGGTGTTGTTAAAATCTTTTGGAAGCGTATTTCCGATATCATCTACGTAAGCCTGTACGGTGATGGTCCGGTCAGCGATCCAGGTATCCGGTTTGTCAGAGTTATCTTCACTGGTATCTTCTGTTTTTGCACTGCTGTCTTTGCTATCAGATGAGCCGCCGCATCCTGCAAACATGGTCACTGCCAGTGTTCCTGCCATGGAAGCTGCCATCAGGCGTTTTACGATTTTCTTTTTCATGTAGTTTCCTCCACTTCGTTGAATTCTCAGGTTTCTTTTTTTATTCCTTTTGTTACCATAGTCCGACTTCCGTGATCTTCTTACAGATCCGGTTGCAGACTACTACAAGCACCAGTCCTACCAGACCCTGGATCAGACCGATCGCCGTTGCATATCCAAACTGTCCTCCCTGAATACCCATACGCAGAACGTATACATCAAGGGTATCAGCCAGAGACATGTTACCAGGTGTACGTAACAGCCAGATCTGTTCTACACCGGAAGAAAGCAGTCCGCCAACTCCCATGATAAACAGAAGACCAATCGTTCCCCGGATACCCGGCAGTGTGATATGCCACATTTTTCCCAGTTTTCCGCATCCGTCCATCTCTGCTGCCTCGTACAATGCCAGGTCTACGGAACTGATTGCTGCCAGATACATGATGGAATCCCATCCGATATTTCTCCACAGATCCATGGAAAACAGGATTCTGAAGAAATATTTTGCTTCCATCAGGAAGAATATGCTTCCATCTCCGCCCAGTGCTGCGATTGTCTGATTCAGAACACCGGTGTTTGGTGCCAGAATTCTCTGCAGCATAGTTACGATAATAACAGAAGAGAGAAAATGCGGCAGATATGTGATGGTCTGCGAGATCTTCTTAAACTTCATGCTGCGAAGTTCATTCAGCAAAAGGGCAAGTATGATAGCGAATGGAAATTCCAGGATACATTTGATCACACCGACTGTCAGTGTATTCTTAATCAGTCGTGGTGCATCATAGCTGGAAAAGAAGGTCTTGAAATATTTCAGACCGATCCATGGGCTTCCCCAGATTCCTTTCTTAAAGGAATAATCCTTAAATGCAAGAACAGAACCCGCCATCGGCACATAGCAGATCAGTGCATAGTAGATGATACATGGAATCAGCATCACATACAACGGCCAGTAACGTACCAGTCGTTTCTTCAGCGGCTGTTTTTTCGGCTTATATTTTTTAGCCTTTTCAACACTTGCTGCTTTCATAGATTTCCTCCTTCATTTATTTGATGAGGCTATTATACGAAGCAGCTGTTTTTCTCACAATGGACATTTCTTCCGGCACCAGTGGAAAAATCTACACTCTGAAAAATGTCCAGTATTTTTTATAGATTTATCCACTCAAGTTCCGCACAAATCGGATAATGGTCGGAAAGCCATACTTCTTTGTCGCGGTCTTCCCATTTTTTTACACTGCGGCAGGTAAGTCCTGCATAGCCTTCTTTTGCTTTTTTGATATAAATATAATCGATCCGTTCCGATTCATCTTCCGGTTCAAATCCGTGATAGGTAATGCCAATGCCCTCTGTATAGTTGACATAATCTGTCCGTTCTCTCATCACGGCAAATTCTTCTCCGTCCGGCTCTGCGTTAAAGTCACCCGCAAGGATCACCGGTGCGTTGGCGAATAAAACGGCATCATCCATCTTCTTTAGGATCTGAGACAGTCCCAGGGTTCTTGCCTGCACGCCGAGATGATCCAGGTGGACATCACACAGACGGAAGACTTTCTTCTCCTGAAGATCTTCCAGTACCACTTCCGTGCACACACGCGGACAGATGGACTGTTCCTCGTATCTGCTTGCCGGCACATACGGTGTCGGAGACAACCAGAACGTTTCCATATTGATCAGGTTCAGACGTTTCGTACGGAAAGCTACAGTCATCTGTTCATCTTCGAGTGTTTCGCTTCTTCCACAGCCGATCACGGTATATTCCGTCAGGTTCTCTTTCAGCCATGCTGCCACATGGGGCAGGACTTCCTGAAAGCAGATCACATCCGGTTTCTCTTCGGCAAGTTTCTTTAAGATCACAGGTTTGCGGAACCGAAAACTGTTGGCTCCATCCTGGTCATAATCACATCGTATATTAAAAGTCACTAATTTTAACATATTCTTCCTCCTGTATGTCCTTTTTTCTGTCGCAACTGTTCAGCACTTTCACAATCTAGTACATCGTTTCGTAAATAACTGTATCATTCACGCAGGATACGGATTCGAGTGTGCAGTTAAAAAAACGTAGGCGTAGCGGGCTACGCTGAGGCTTTTTAAACTGTGCAATCGGATTCGTAGACAAGTAAATGATACAGTTATTTTGAAAACGATGTACTAGTTTCTTTCTATCATCAAAACTATCAGAACAGCCACAACCAGATCGGCTGTGTCCATGCTTTCTGTCCTCTGCTGTTCTTGATCGTCACTCTCACATACTCCTCATCTCCGTTTAACGTAAAGCTCCCTTCGGTCAGACAATCCCCTTCCTCGCTGAACAGACAGTCTCCCCGATGCGGTGTCTGAAAATAAATATGCTGACACGGCTCACAGGTCACATGTGCAACTCCGTCTTCCACATAAAAATCATGGAGCAAAGGTCCGGAAGATGCATAAAAACTTCCGTCTTTGATCGCCTCGAGGATTCCCCTGTGGGTAAATTCTTTCGTCTTTACCATGATAAATCCACCCAGATCATGTTCCCCGATATTATGAGCATCATCCGTAGCAAAACAGAAAATTTTATTTCTTACAAACAGAAAATGATCAAAATACGTCTCCGAATTACCGTTGTTTCCGAAAAATTCGGAACCGTGGTTGTAGATTTCCATACCGATCATACCCTGCAGATATTTGATATCGGTAGAATCGATTTTCGACCAGTACGGATGACCATACAGTGTTACATTTCCTCTCTGTCCGAAATATTCGATGATACGCTCCGCTGTTGTCAGCACACCGTTTCTACGTTCTTCTTCAAAAGTATAATGTTCCGGTATCCGGTTTGTCTCCGGCAGACCGAAACCTACCAGATGATGATCCTTTCTTCCCGGAAGCTCAATATCCAGCTCCGTTCCCGGAAATACCAGAAAATCATCCCGGTTCAGTTCCGGATGAATCCCGTAAACCCAGTGATCTGTCAGTGCCAGAAAATCATATCCTTTGCTGCGATAATGTTTTGCAGTCTCTGCCGGCGTATGCATACCGTCCGACCAGGTCGTGTGAGTGTGAAGATTTCCTTTTTTGTAAGTTCCTTCTTTATAAAGTGTTCTCTTTTCCATATGACTCTCCTTTATTTTCGCATATTTTCCAGTTTCGTCAATCTGTCCGGCGTCAGTTGCATCTACTTTCTTCCGTATTTGCGACCATTATAGCAAATCTGTTTTTTTCCTATAATGTACAGAACTTTTAAAATAACTGGACTTTTCTACGAATTTTTTCAGACTATTGACATCGGCAACCGGTCTGCGTATTCTGAGAATACACAGTCGGTATCGTACCGGCTGCAAGGACAGAAAACCTACAAATGAAAATGGAGACTACTATGGAAGAGATGAAAACCATTTACCAGGTAGAAGGAAAATTATGCAAAGACTTTATCGGTCAGATTTCCTACACCGTCTGCCTGGATCAGACTTACGGAGAACTGGATATTGAATTTTCTTTTGGACCGCAGCACTTCCGCCCGGAAGATGTGACTCCGGAACTGAAACAGCGCCTGCTTGACTACTGTAAAAAAGAATATGGTATGGAAGAAGGCACACCGGAGGAATGGGAAGATGCCGTGTATCACGGTATGAAAACCGAGATTCATACCATGGCAACCCTGAATGATACCTTCATCGGCAACATTCACAGACAGCTGACAACCCGACACATGCATTTTACCGCAACAGAAGCTACCGAAGGATGTATCCCACAGTCAACCATCGAGGGTGTATTAAAAGTAACCATCCTGGTATTTTCCGTGCTGCTGGATAACACCAACTACCTACTGACGGTACGCGCACGTTAAGGGAGGAACTTTTTATGTATAAAAGACTGGAATTACACAATCATACCAATGAATCCGACGCAGTATTTACCTGCAAAGAACTGACGGACTTTATGGTGGCAGACCAGGTGGATGCCTTCGCCCTGACTGATCACAACACCATATCCGGACATTGCAAAATTAAAAATTATCTGAAAGAGCATCCACAGCCAATCGACTTTATCCCCGGCATGGAATATACCACTTATTACGGACACATTCTCTGTCTGAACCTGACCGAGTATGTGCCGTGGGAAAATATCAACAGACACAAGCCGGAACTTCTCTTCCGGGCTGCCCGTAAAAAAGGAGCTCTGGTCGGCGTGGCACATCCATATTCCTTCGGATGGCCGTTCGCACAGGGCTGCCGTTTCGAGATGACGATCACGGATTATTCCTGCTGTGACTTCATCGAGATCTTCAACAACCCGGAACCGCTTCACGAAGTCAATGAAAAAGGAGTAAAACTATGGGAAAATCTGGTGCTTTCCGGTGAAAAACTGGCTGCTACCTGTGGCATGGACCTTCATGGCGACAGCACCCTGCACGGACATTACTCCACCTACATCCAGGGCGAACCGCACGGCGATGTCTGCCAGGAACTCTCCGATGCGATCCATAACCAGTGTACCTGGGTATGCAAGGGACCTCTGCTGGAAGTACATAACGATGGAGAAGCACTCACCTTCACCATCCACCAGACCGGAAAACCGGGATACGAACCGCTCACCGGGGATGATTACAAGATCACCCTCCGCACCAAAGATCGGGTCATCACCTGCAACGTCTCCGACCGGATCCCGCTGGCTTCTTTTGCAGAGCATGCTATTATTATCCCGATGCTTTTCGAGAAAGAAACCATTATCGAAAACCTCGTATGTACAAGCCCCGTGATGCATCTGTAAGACACCCTAATAAAAAAAGCTCCCTGTCAGTTTTTGACATGAACCTGTCAGGGAGCTTTTTTATTATGCTGTCTTATTTTTCATTTTTTTCTGGGACATTCCGTCTGTTGCAAGAATTTCTTTCTTCCCAAGCATGCACACCACCAGCGCCAGGAATGTCATCACTATCCAGCTTCCTATCGTCACGTTCCAGCCTTTCTGTTCTACCAGAACACCGATCGTAAACGTGGATACCGCCGTTCCCACATATGCCATACCGTTCATAAAACCGGACACCGTTGATACCTTTCCGATCGCCTCATAGCGAAGCGGGAAGAAATTGACAAATATCGTGTTAACACCCATCATAGATGCCGTTGTCATCGCAAACAGTACAATGGTCAGGATCATCGAAGTATCTTTTCCGATCCAAATGCCCGTCAGAGCCAGCACTGCGATCAGAAACAGCCATACAGCTGCAGCTGCTTCTTGTTTTTTGCATTTCTGATACAGGTACTGTGCCAGATAAGCCCCTGTCAAATTGACGATCGGAAGCACGGTTGTCACCAGAATGGAAAATGCCGGAGATGTGAGGAAAGTCTCCGTAATATACGTCGGAACCCATGTCGTCACTCCGTCCTTTAACATGCCGTGGATGATCACCGGGAATAATACCATCAGGATGCCGAAACCAAGCCATGCCTGTTTTCCTGTATTTGCCGTTTTCGCAGCTGTAGATTCAGCGTTATCCACATCTGCCGTTTCTTCCTCCGGGTTTTTTCCACATTTTTCAATCTTTTCAAACCCAATGATCCAGATAACTGACATCACACACAGACAGATCGCTGCCGCGCCGAACACGGCTCTCCATCCGATCAGCCACATCACAACTGCCGCCAGCAGATACGAAGCCAGCGTTCCTACCACCTGTGAGGATACGATATTGACGCAGAACTTCATCTTCTGTTCCCGGCTCACCATCTCCGCGAAGATCCGAATCACCGGTGGCCAGATCATTGCCTGTGCATACCCGTTGATCCCCCAGACCACTGCCATCGCTCCGAATCCGCCGACAAATCCCATGCACAGATTCGCCCCTGCCGCGATCGCAAGGCCGACAAAAATCATCTTTCCCGGGTGAAACCGGTCACCCAGCATCCCGTTACAGAACTGTCCGATCCCGTAAGCGAAGAAATATACCATACTGATAAATCCTGCCTGGCTTTTCGTCAGAACTGCCTCCTGAATCATCGCCGTCATCGCTGACGAATAATTCAACCGCCCGATATAGGAGGTAAAATAAACAAACCAGCACAGCAAAAACAACAGCTGCGCATCCCTTGGATTTTCAATTTACTATTAGCTGTACAAAGATCGATTTTGAATGTATGCCTTTTCCTCTCATCCTGTGCTCCTGTTTTTTTATTCTGATTTTTCATATACATCTTAACGTAGAAAAATCCACTGTTGCAATAGAAAAAACTATCACCCACAGTGGATTTTTCTACGATTCAATTGTTGCAATCAAATTCTTACAAACCTTATAACCAGAATATAGCATAATAGCATAACGAAAAACACCGGAACCCTGATCTCTCAAGTGTTCCGGTGCCCCTGCCAAGGAGTCGAAGCGACGGGATTCGAACCCACGACCTCTGCGTCCCGAACGCAGCGCTCTACCAAACTGAGCCACGCTTCGATATTTAATTATTGCTCATCAGCAATAACTATTATATATGATAAAATTTTATTTGTCAATAAAATTTTTCATTTTTATATTTATACCTCCGAGCTTTTCTGCCTTGCGGCATAAAAAAGCTCCCCCAGTTGGACTCGAACCAACGACACTGCGGTTAACAGCCGCATGCTCTACCGACTGAGCTATGGAGGATCATTCTCTTTCTCTCTTTTCTCTCCATGTACCTTCAAAACTGCACACACGTAACATCCTTCTTCCTA
>NZ_JALFPR010000075.1:0-27382 GCF_022785585.1 Oliverpabstia sp.
CACATGGCGGTTACCACAATCGCCTGAGTATTGTTTCTTGCCTGCGTTCTGGTGCCGGCTGTCTGATTGAAAGATGCCATTTTAATTCCCTCTTTCTTCTTATTAATATAATTTGTAACTGTTCAGTACCTTCACAGTTACGAGCTAAAATGCATTTAAACGATAAAAACACGCTTTGCGAGTTTTTATCGTTATCGCGGCACTCCTCAATGTTCCGTGCAAGCACGGACTTTGACTCGTTGCTCACGTAAATCACCTTCGGTGATGGCATTTTGGTTTGTATGTCTCTGGATTTTGACATATTCATGTCAAAACACCTCGCGGGACAGTAGCTACTGAATAGTTACTATAATTTTAATATCACACTGAATCATAAAGGATAACTGGTCAGATAGAAATAACCAGTTTTGAAAAAAATAACCAGTCCAGTTTGAAAGAAATATTATAAAGGAGACATACTGTGCGAATCTATGTGATCAGGATAAATTTTGTGTACCGAGAAGCGTGTTACAGGGAACGGAGTGAACAGTAAAGAGATAAGGATTGAATGTAAACTATAATAAACATAAGGTTGACAATGTGAAAAACAGGTGATATAGTAGTATTAGCATAGCGGTGGATATTTTCTCGGCGCAGATGCAGCAAAATCATGGAGGATATGAAAAATGACAACGACAACAATGAGCAGAGGCAAGACTTATGACATGGTGTACATTGCGGTATTTGCTGTGGTAATGGCGATTTGTTCCTGGATTTCCATACCGGCAACCGTTCCGTTTACATTACAGACCTTCGGTGTGTTCCTGGCAGTTGGAGTACTCGGTGGTAAGAGAGGTACCCTTTCAATTCTGGTGTACATTCTTCTTGGAGCAGTAGGCGTCCCGGTATTTGCCGGATTTAGTGGTGGAATCGGCAGTCTGTTTGGCAACGCCGGTGGCTACATAATAGGTTTCCTGGTGGGTGCTCTGGTTATGTGGGGCATGGAAAAAGTAATGGGAAGAAAAACATGGGCACTGGCAGTCCAGATGGTAGTTGGTCTGATTGTGTGTTATGCATTTGGAACTGCCTGGTTTATGATTATGTACACCAGAAGTGCAGGACCGGTTGGTCTCGTGACTGTACTTGGCTGGTGTGTATTCCCATTCATTATTCCGGATCTGATCAAGATCGTGGTAGCACTGGGACTGACAAAGAGTCTGAAAAAAGTACTTCCTATTATGCAGTAGCCATAGGATATCCAGAAGAAGAGATCTGTAAGACGCCTGGCCCTCCCGGACTTACAGGTCTCTTTTTGTGTTGCTCCACGTATGGAAGTTGTCTGGCTTAGATGATAATAATTATCATAATATGATAAAAAATAGGGTAAAAAATGTGAAAAATTGCCAATAGAATCTTGCGAAGAAAAAAAGAGAGTTATATAATAAAAATAATCATATTTATATATGTGTAATTATAAAATGCAATGAATGAGCAAGGAGGTAACACATGCATAAGTGGAAAAAACTGGTTGCAGGAGTTTTATCAGCCAGTATGATTATACCGGCAGCACCATTGACTGCTGGAGCAACAGAACAGATAGAACTGGTGCAGCAGGCAGAAGCAACTCCGGAAGCGCAAGCAGCACCGGTAGCAGAAGTTCCGGCTTCGGAACAGACGGCAGCACCGACGGAGACCCCGGCGCCGACAGAGTCCCCAGCAGTATCGGAGAATCCGACACCAACGGAGAATCCGACACCAACGGAGACCCCGGCACCGACAGAGACCCCGGCAGCCCCGGAGACACCGACCCCGGCACCAACGGAAACTCCGGCGCCGACAGCAACACCAACACCGGCACCGATACAGCCAACAACCCCGACGCCGACAGAGACCCCGGCAGCCGAACAGCCGACACAGGAAACACCGGCAGCAACACCGGCGGAAACACCGCAGCCTACGCCGGAAGCTACTCCGACACCGGAAGCAGAAGCACAGGGAAGCAACGAATCACTGATTGCAGGACAGCAGATAGTGATTCCACCACAGATCGAAGAGGATTTTCGTCTGACAACTGTTGATAAAGTATACGCATTTGCAAGAAAAGATTGCAGGATTCTTGAAGAAAAAAGCGATGAGGAAGATGCTGCAGCTACCGGATCTTTACCGGGCGGTGGTGTCTGCTATATCTTACAGGAAGACGAAGACGGATGGGTGTTTGTTGAATCCGGAAGAGTCAGAGGATTTATCAGAAAAGACGAATTAAACACAGGAGAAAAAGCGGATCTTATCATAGAAGAGACAAAGGAATTGTCCGGGGAGGAAAATCCGGTATTTGAAAAAGCTACAAAACTGATGAATCCGCTGAAAAATAAAAATCTTCTGTATACAAAAACAACAGCAGGAAAAACAGTAGTAGATAAAGAATATGCATTCTGTAACACGGATAAAGTAAATATCCGTGAAGGGAAAAGTACGGATGCACGGGTAATCGGCACGTTATCCCAGAATCAGGTTTGTTATGTACTGGCAAGTAAGAATCAAGAATGGGTATATGTGGAATCCGGTGATGTGCGTGGATTTGCAAAGAGTGAATACCTGTTGATGGGTGAAGAAGCGGAAGAAAAAGCAAAGGCATATACCGATGCGGGACAGGATCCGGAAACTGTATGCGGACTTGCTGATCAGATGATCGCACCGGAAGACAATGCCGTCTGCTATTATACGTTCAAATCAGTGAAAGAAGCCTCTGTTGAGAATCCAACCCGCCAGGCTCTGATCAATTATGCATTGCAGTTTATCGGTAACCCATATGTATGGGGAGGAACAGATCCGGTTCACGGAGCAGACTGTTCCGGTTTCGCACAGCATGTATATGCACAGTTCGGTATCGGTCTTCCAAGAACATCCGCAGCACAGTCGCAGTATGGAATGAAGATTCCGGTCAGTGAAGCAGCACCGGGTGATCTGATCTTTTATGCGAAAAACGGTCAGGTTTACCATGTAGTTATCTATATCGGTAATGGAAGAACTGTAGAAGCGGCCAGCACAAGATCAGGTATCTGCAGCCATGGCGTAAATTATGCCAATGCGGTATGGGCAACAAGACTTCTGTCCTGAATTATAAATGATAATAGTTTGACAATTTCATGAAATACGGTTGACAATCCGTCAATGTAGTGATAAATTAATGATAAAGAGTATAAGTTTTATAAAACTTATACAATGAATGCATAGAATCTGATTACTGACGGAGAAATGTGGGATACCACAGGGGAATCAGATTTGCAGGATGCCGACCGTCTGGGCAACATTTGTAGAGTTACAAGTGTTGCCCTTTTTTACTTTACAGGAAATTGACTTCCTGCAAAGTAAAAAATACTCCGCGAGGATGTGCCAAGACACATTCTTTGTTCCTTTATAAAAGACAGGAAAAAGATATCCGGACGGCTGGTGTAAAAAGGAGGTGCGTCTGCAAAAAAGAAATTATGGGGAAATGCCAAAGAGATTATGAAAAGACGGTAATGGTTTGTGGCTGAACGATTACAGATAATGAAATGTGATGACAAGGAGGAAAAAGTTATGTTTCATGAAGAGTATACGGCATTATGTAATGCAGGGGTGGCAAAAAATAATCTGTTGAAGAAAAATCCACTGGGATATTTTATTTCATCCATGGTAGCAGGAATGTTTATTTCATTTGGCAGTATGGTAGCGTTTGTGCTGGGACAGTCGATGGATGGAAATGGTGCAGCGGCTGCGGTAAAACTGATTCAGAGTATTGCTTTTGCATCAGCTCTCAGTCTGGTTGTTATGGCAGGTGCTGAATTATTCACCGGTAACAATCTGGTGATGGCGGCAGCATCCCTGAGAAAGAAAGTATCTTGGGCGGATACTGTGAAACTGTGGTGTGTCTGCTGGATCGGCAATCTGATTGCTTCTTTGCTCTGTGTAGCGGCTTTCCAGCTGACCGGACTTCCGACAGCAGGAGATGGAGCAATCGCAGATTATTTTATCAAGATTTCTTCAGCAAAAGTTAGTCTTGGTGTCGGAGAGATCCTGGTGCGTGCGATCCTGTGTAATATTCTGGTCTGTCTTGCAGTATGGTGCGGAACCAAGATGAAAACGGAATCCGGAAAACTGATCATGATTTTCTGGTGTATTCTGATTTTTATGACCTGCGGATTTGAGCATAGCATCGCAGATATGAGCATCATCGGAATCGGTGTGGCAAACGGAGGAATCACTGTCGGTCAGTATCTGTATACCGTACTGCTGGCAACAGTCGGAAATATAATCGGCGGGGCAGTGTTTGTGGCAGTACCGTATCATGTGATTTCAAAAGAAAAATAAAAAAACGAAAAACGCAAAGACAGCCGTTCGGCAGATGGATATGACCGGACGGCTGTCTTTTGAGTTACGCGAATAACAAGACAAATAAAAAAATTTGTGCTTTTCATGCAAAAAATTTATAGAAATCGCTAATAAAACTGGATAATATTGTGAATTTATGGTACTCTTAATAGGACGAACTTATTTATCGGGTTTTTGCGGTCTTTTCCAAGGATGTGCGGAGGCGGAAGAGAGAGTAAAGACAGGTAATTATAAGGATAAAAAATATCAAGGAAGGTGAGCAATTGGAAAATTATACGAAGTATAAGCTGAAAAGCAAGGAAGAACTTGCATCCGTGCTGGAAGGCAAAGACAATTTGTTCGTGATTGCCTGCAACAAATGTTTCAAAGAGTTTGAAACAGTGGATGAACCGGACTGCGACGAGTTTTTAGCATTTGCAGCAGAACAGGGAAAAACGGTTACAGGCAGCGCAAAGTTTGATTTCTTATGTAATAAGATGCACACAGAGAAAAAATTACAGGATCTGCTTCCGGAAGGAACAGAGAACGTAGTTGTAATCTCCTGTGGTCTTGGTATCCAGACGATTGCAGATCTGTCAGGAAAACCGGTGGTTGCAGCAAGTAATACGCTCAACTACAGAGGTCATCACGGTATGGCACTTACCAAAAAGAGCTGTGACGCATGTGCACAGTGTTATCTGAACATCACAGGTGGTGTCTGTCCGATCGTTGACTGCTCGAAGAGTCTTGTCAACGGACAGTGTGGCGGTGCCAAGAACGGAAAATGTGAAGTAGACCCGAATAAAGACTGTGCATGGGAAAAAATCTATCAGAGACTGGCAAAACAGGGACGTCTGGAAGAATTTCTGCATCAGCCGGTACAGGTACGTGACTTCTCTAAAGTGAACTTCAAAGTTATCAATGATTATGTAAAAGCTGCCAGAGAAGACAGACTGAACGGATATTACGGTGGAGTACATCCGTCAGAACGCAAAGAATTCAGTGAGCATATTGCCCTGAAGAAGTTCCCGGATCCAAAGACCGTTGTTATTTCCATGTCCCAGCATCTGGGTGCACCGGCGAATCCGATCGTTGAGGTTGGCGATACCGTAAAGGTTGGACAGAAGATCGGTGAAGCAGCAGGATTTATCAGTGCTCCGGTACATTCAAGCGTAAGCGGAACCGTAGTTGCCGTAGAACCCCGTATGCATGGAACCAGAGGCAGCGAAGTAATGGCTGTTGTTATCGAATCGGATGGTAAAAATACTCTGCACGAATCCGTACAGCCACACAAAGATCTTGACAGCCTGACTCCGGACGAGATCATCGATATCATCCGTGAAGCAGGTATTGTTGGTATGGGTGGAGCAGGTTTCCCGACCTGTGTCAAACTGAAACCGGCAAAACCGGTAGATACCATTCTCCTGAACGGTTGTGAGTGTGAACCACTGCTGACCGCAGATCACAGAGTTCTTCTGGAATATGCAGACGATATCATCTATGGTCTGAAAGCGATCCTGAAGACAACAGGTGCTGAAAAAGGTATTATCGTCATTGAAGATAACAAACCGGATGCCATTGAACTGATGCAGGAAAAAGTTGCAAATATCGGTAACATGGAAGTATTCGTAGCAAGAACCAAATACCCGCAGGGTGCTGAGAAAACTCTGATCAAACGTGTCATGGGCAGACAGGTTCCAAGCGGCGGACTCCCGGCAGATGTTGGCGTTGTGGTAGATAATATCAGTACTGTGAAAGCAATTTCCGATGCGATCCGGAAAGGTATGCCTCTGATCGAGCGTGTTGCAACCGTAACAGGCGAGAAGATCAAACATCCGGGCAACTTTGTCATCAAGATCGGTACCAGCGTAAAAGAACTGATCGATTACTGTGGCGGATTTACCGATGAAGATGTTCTGGTTAAGATGGGCGGACCGATGATGGGATTCCCGCTAAAAGACCTGGAAGTACCGATGATGAAGGGCTCCAACGGTATCATCGCGATCGATACCGATGAGACAAAAGAGCAGGCCTGCATCAAGTGTGGTCGCTGCGTAGATGTTTGTCCGATGGAACTTTCACCGCTGTATTTTGTAAAATATGCAGATCAGGAGAACTGGGAAGGCATGAGAGACATGCATGTAATGGATTGCGTGGAATGTCGCTGCTGCCAGTATATCTGTTCTTCCAAAATCTCTATTATTGACAGAATCAAAGCCGGAAAAAATGCAGTAAGGGGGATGAAATAATATGTTAATTACCCAGTTAAAAGACAAAGAGATGATCAACTCTCTGGTGGCAGGGAAAAAAGTTTTCATCATCAACTGCCATGGATGTAAAGAAGTGCATTTTCCGGAAAAAGAAGCTGTAGAACTTCAGAAGGAACTTTCCGCTGAAGGCAATGTAACAGGAATCATGACTACCGATTATATCTGTAATCCGGAAAATATGGAATTACGCCTGAAAAAACATATGGAGAAGATCCAGGACTCTGATCTGGTTTTAGTATTCTCCTGTGGTGTTGGCGTACAGACAATCGCAGAATATCTGGATGACAAGAAGGTATGCGCAGCCTGCGATACCTATCCGCTTCCTGGTTTTCAGGGTGTGACACCGTTAGAGTACAAATGTGACCAGTGCGGTGAATGTTATCTGAATTTGACCGGTGGAATCTGCCCGATCACAGCATGTTCCAAGAGCCTTGTCAACGGACAGTGCGGCGGTTCCAAAAACGGCATGTGCGAGGTTGATAATACCATGGAATGTGGATGGGAACGTATCTACAGACGGCTGGAAGCTATCGGACGTCTGGACGTACTGAAATGTCCGACACAGATTCACAATTTTGCAACAGATGATGAAGTAGCAAAATAATATAAGATACATAATACGATGCATCTATAAAATTTAATATGATTGGAGCAATGTATAATGAAAATGAAAGAATTATTCGACCGTGGTGAATTTGTAGTTTCTGCAGAAGTAGGACCGCCAAAAGGGATCCACGTGGACGAACTGGTAGAAGAAGCGAAAACTTATCTGAAAGATGTTCATGCAGTTAATGTAACCGATAATCAGTCTTCTGTTATGCGTCTGGGCTCTCTGGCTATGTGTAAAGTCCTGAAAGATGCAGGGATGAACCCGATCTTCCAGCTTGCCTGTCGTGACAGAAACCGTATCGCTCTGGAATCTGATCTTCTGAGCGCAGCAATGTTCGGTATCGACAACATCCTGTGTCTGACCGGTGACCATACCAAGATGGGTGACCATCCACAGGCAAAACCGGTATTTGACCTGGATTCCGTATCTCTGCTGCATACCGTAAAACTGCTGGAAGAAGGCGTAGATCTGGGTGGCAATCAGCTGGTTGGCGAACCGCCGAAGTTCTCCAAAGGTGCTGTTGTATCTCCATGCAGCGATTCCGTTGATGCACAGCTGGCAAAGATGGAAAGAAAAGTAGCTGCAGGTGCAGAATATTTCCAGACTCAGGCTGTTTTTGAGCCGGAAAAATTCATCAAATTCATGGAAAAAGCAAAACAGTTCGGAAAACCGGTACAGGTTGGTATCATCATCCCGAAATCAGCCGGTATGGTAAAATTCATGAACAATAACGTTGCCGGTATCCATGTTCCGGATGAGATGATCGAAGAACTGAAAGCAGACAAAGAGAGAACAAAAGCAGGTATCACCGGCGTAGAGATCGCTGCACGTATCATCAAAGAGTGTAAGCCATACTGCCAGGGTGTTCATATCATGGCTCTCGGATGGGAATCCAAGATCCCGGATCTGCTGAAACTGGCTGAGATCTAAAATTATATAAAAGAAAATGTATTCCGATGGTGTGAACCGGAAGATGCAGAAAGATAAGATGGATGCAGGTTGTAGAAATACAACCTGCATCTTTTTTGCATTGTATATCAATAATTGGTCCGGTGGACCAATTTTGATTTATAATATTTTGCCGGGAGCTGGTATTGACAAACGAGGAAATGTGTCATAAAATAGTTCGTGAACGAACGAACGTTACCGAACTGTTCGCATCCGAACAAACAGAGAGGAGGTCACAGGATGCTGAAAGTAGAATACAGGGATCACATCGGATTTGAAAATAAACGGCTGGAAAATGAGATTCACAGTCGGATGACCGCCTATCGTGCAGCGATGGGAGGCGAGGAATTGACGATGATGCAAAGCTGGATTATCCGGTTTCTATATGAGCATTCCGAAGAAGACATTTATCAGCGGGATATTGAGGCGGAATTTTCCATAGCCAGATCCACAGCGACAGGGATCCTGAAGTTGATGGAAAAAAGAGGATATATCCGCAGGGTCAGTGTGGAACGAGATGCCCGGTTAAAGAAACTGGAGCTGACGGAAGTTGGTATCAGGATGCAGGAAGGAACGATCCGCAACATCAACCGGCTGGAAAGCACACTTCGTCAGGGAATCTCGGACGAAGATCTGGAAGTGTTTTTCCGGGTAATCCGTAAGATGCGTTCTAATATCGAGATTCAACAGGGAGAAACAAACAGGAGGAGAGAGTAATGCTTAAAACGCTGGGAGCTCAGATCAAAGAGTTCAAGAAAGACTCCATCAAGACTCCGATATTTATGATTCTGGAAGTCCTGATGGAGATGCTGATTCCTTTTCTCATGGCATCCATCATCGATGATGGTGTGGAGAAAGGAGATATCCGCCATATCTGTATCATAGGCGGATGGATGATCGTGGCAGCACTGATTGGTCTGTATGCAGGTATCATGGGCGGTGTCTGTGGAGCCAATGCTTCCGCAGGATTTGCAAGAAACCTGCGAAAAGCCATGTATGAAAACATTCAGCAGTTTTCATTTTCCAATATCGACCGATTCAGTACCGCCGGACTGATCACACGACTGACCACGGATGTAACCAATGTACAGAATGCATACCAGATGCTGCTTCGCATGTTTGTGCGTGCGCCGATCAGCATGGTCTGTGCGATGATCATGTCTTTTTATATCAATGCAAAACTGGCAAGTATTTATCTGGTGGCAGTTATTATTCTGGGAGCATGCCTGTTCTTTATCATCAGCCGGGTGTCCGGATATTTTCAGGAAGTATTTAAAAAATATGATGATCTGAATGCGAGTGTGCAGGAAAATATTGCCGGTATCCGTGTGGTAAAAGCGTATGTGAGAGAAGATTATGAAGACAAAAAGTTTTCCAAAGCAAGTTACAATGTATATAAAATGTTTGTAAAAGCAGAAAAGATCCTGTCTTATAATGCACCTCTGATGCAGTTTGCGGTATACAGCTGCATCCTTGGAATCAGCTGGCTGGGTGCGAAGATGATCGTAACCGATCAGCTGACTACCGGAGAACTGATGAGTCTTCTTACATATTGTATGAATATTCTGATGAGCCTGATGATGGTGTCCATGGTATTTGTTATGGTATCCATGAGTGTGGCGAGTGCAGAACGAATCACAGAGGTTCTGGAAGAAAAACCGGAACTGATCAATCCGGAAAGACCGGTGACAGAAGTAAAAGATGGAAGTATCGTCTTTGATCATGTAAACTTCAGCTACAAAAAAGGAAACGGCGAATATGTCTTAAAAGATATCAATCTGAATATTCATGCAGGAGAGACGATTGGTATCATCGGTGGAACCGGAAGTGCGAAGTCCAGTCTGGTTAATCTGATTAGTCGTCTGTACGATGTGACCACCGGAAGTATCAAAGTCGGTGGTATGGATGTGAGGTCTTATGATATGGAGACTCTGCGAAATCAGGTAGCCGTGGTACTGCAGAAAAATGTGCTGTTTTCCGGAACGATTCTGGAAAATCTGCGCTGGGGTAACAAAGAAGCCAGCAAAGAAGAATGCATCCGTGCCTGCCAGCTGGCCTGTGCCGATGAATTTATCGAGAAGATGCCGGAGGGGTATGAAACCTATATTGAACAGGGTGGTTCCAATGTATCCGGTGGACAGAAGCAGCGTCTGTGTATCGCCAGAGCATTGTTAAAGAAACCGAAAGTACTGATTCTGGATGATTCTACCAGTGCCGTTGATACCGCTACCGATGCACGGATCAGGGAAGCTTTTGCAAAAGAGATTCCCGGTACGACGAAACTGATCATCGCACAGAGAATCTCCAGTGTACAGGGGGCAGACCGGATCATCGTCATGAATGACGGTCAGGTAGATGGCTTTGGTACTCACGGAGAACTGCTTGCAAATAATCAAATTTACAGAGAAGTATATGAATCTCAGACCCAGGGCGGCGGAGATTTTGACGAGAAAGGAGGTGTCTGATCATGCCAGGACCAGGACCAAGAGGACCGAGAGGTCCGAAACCCCGGGTTGAAAATCCGGGAAAACTGATGGGACGTCTTTTAAAATATGTCGGAAAAAATTACGGAATTCATCTGGTAATTGTGGCAGTGTGTATTTTCGTCAGTGTCATTGCCAATGTCCAGGGAACCATGTTTATGAAAAATCTGATCGATCTGTATATCATGCCACTGATCGGGCAGAGCAGTCCGGATTTCGGTCCGCTGGTTGGAGCGATCCTGAAGGTTGCGGTATTCTATCTGATCGGTGTTCTGGCTACCTTTTCCTATAACCGGATCATGGTATATGTGACACAGGGAACACTGAAGAATCTGAGAAATGATATGTTCCATCACATGGAGAGTCTTCCGATCAAATATTTTGATACCCATGCGCATGGAGATATCATGTCAATCTACACAAATGATATTGACACGCTGCGTCAGATGATCAGCCAGAGTATGCCACAGCTGTTATCCAGTGTGATCACGATTGTCAGTGTCTTTGTCAGCATGATCATCCTGAGTATACCGCTGACACTCGTATCTCTGGTGATGATCGCCATCATGCTGTTTACTACGAAGAAAGTAGCCGGACTGAGCGGAAGATATTTCCTTGCACAGCAGAAATCGCTGGGTGCGGTAAACGGTTATATTGAAGAGATGATGGAAGGACAGAAAGTAGTAAAAGTGTTCTGTCATGAAGAAGAGAGCCTGGAAAGGTTCAATCAGTTAAACGATGAACTCTATGACAGTGCCAACAATGCGAACAAATACGGTAATATCCTGGGACCGGTCAATGCACAGCTGGGAAATGTCAGTTATGTAGTGTGTGCGATCGCAGGTGGAATCTTTGCTACTTATGGAGTCGGCGGTCTGACCCTTGGTGCACTGGCCAGTTTTCTGACCTTTAACAAGAGTATCAACATGCCGATCAACCAGGTCAGCCAGCAGTTAAACAGTGTGGTTATGGCACTTGCAGGTGCAGACCGTATCTTCCGTATCCTGGATGAAAAACCGGAACTGGACGAAGGGTATGTTACACTGGTTAATGCGGAAATTGAGAATGGTGAGGTACGGGAAGCACAGAAACATACAGGTCACTGGGCATGGAAACATTACCACAAAGCGGATAATACAACAACTTATCAGCCGTTGGAAGGTGATGTGGTATTTAATGGTGTGGATTTTGGATATGATGAGAAAAAGATGGTTCTGCATGATATCAAGCTCTTTGCAAAACCGGGTCAGAAGATTGCATTTGTTGGTTCTACCGGAGCAGGAAAGACCACGATCACCAATCTGATCAACCGTTTTTATGATATCCAGGATGGAAAGATCCGTTATGATGGTATCAATATCAACAAGATCAAAAAAGCAGATCTGCGTCGGTCTCTGGGGATTGTTCTTCAGGATACGCAGCTGTTTACGAATACGGTTATGGAAAATATCCGTTACGGAAAGCTGGATGCTACGGATGAAGAGGTGATCGCGGCGGCTAAACTGGCGAATGCGGATGGATTTATCCGGAGACTGCCGGATGGCTATCAGACGAAACTGACGAATAACGGTGCCAATCTGAGCCAGGGGCAGAGACAGCTTCTGTCTATCGCCCGTGCAGCGGTAGCGGATCCGCCGGTGCTGATCCTGGATGAAGCGACTTCTTCGATTGATACCAGAACGGAGAAGCTGGTACAGGATGGTATGGATAAGCTGATGCATGGACGGACCACTTTCGTCATCGCACACCGCCTGTCCACCGTAAGAAACAGTGACTGTATTATGGTTCTTGAAAACGGACGTATCATCGAGCGTGGAACACACGACCAGTTAATTGAAGAAAAAGGAAAATATTATCAGTTGTATACGGGGAATACGGGGGAACTGGCGTAGTATAGTTTTTCCCTAAGCGGACGAAACCGGGTTCCTCACATAGAAAAACAGAATAATATGTTCGACAGTAAAGAGAGAATGGTATGATCTGGGATTGGTTCGTGTGAAATCGCCGGGAGAAAATATCATTACCACATACAGCATGGAGAGGACATTATGTGATATTCTACGAAAACGAACAGAAGTAGATATTGGTATTGCTGCTGAGGCATATAAGCGATACGTGGACAGAAAAGATAAAAACATTCCTCAATTATCGGAATATGCGAAGAAATTCCGAGTAGAAGAAAGAGTGCGGAGATATTTGGAGATACTAATATGAAAAATGCGATGCAACTAAGCCCTGACAGATGAAAAAACGCCTGGATCTCACATTGAGATTCAGGCGTTTCTCTCTTAAAAAGATTTATTTTCCTTCTGTAGCAAAATACTCCTTCACCATCTTCACAACCGTCCCCGACAACAGGAACACCGCAATCAGGTTTGGAATCGCCATCAGACCGTTGAAGGTCTCTGCAATACTCCACAGAAGTCCAAGTTCCACTGTAGCACCAAGAATGGCTACCAGAGAATACACAACCATAAACGGCTTTACGACCTTCTCACTGGAAAACAGAAACTCGATACATCTTGCTCCATACAGTCCCCATCCGATGATTGTAGAAAAAGCGAAACAACACATCGCAACGGCTGTAAAAACAGAAATCCAACTGCCATATACAGAAGTAAATCCTGATATCGTGAGTTCTGCACCGGCAGCCTGTCCATAAGTGACCGTGGTGCCGCTGCACAGAATAACCAGAGCAGTCAGGGTGCAGATGACAATGGTATCGGCAAATACTTCAAAGATACCGAACAGACCCTGTTTCACCGGCTTTCTGGTATCCGCACAGGCATGGGCGATGGATCCGGTACCAAGACCTGCTTCGTTGGAGAAGATACCACGGGAAACTCCTTTTTTCATGCTGAGAAAGAAGCTTCCTACCACACCGCCGGTTACAGCACGCGGGCGAAAAGCACCATAAATAATAGAATAAAAAACATGCGGAATATTACGGAAGTTGATCAGTACAACACCAAGTGCCAGAAGAATATAAAACAATGCCATAAAAGGAACCAGTTTTTCCGTCACACTTCCGATTCGCTTGATACCGCCAAGAAGGATCAGACCGACCAGAATCGTGATCACGATTCCGATGATCAGATTCAGTGTGCTGACAGACTGATCAGAAATCAGGTGGAAATTGATCAGTGCGGAATCGACAGCCGTTGTGATCGTATTGACCTGTGTGGCATTACCGGTACCGAATACGGTAAGGACACCAAAAGCGGAAAAAAGGTACGCCAGCCAGTGCCAGTGTTTTTTAAGACCATTTTTTATATAATACATAGGTCCGCCGACAAGATCTCCCTTGGCGTTAGTTTCACGAAAATGTACGGCAAGGGTAACTTCAGCAAATTTGGTACACATGCCAAGGATAGCCGAGATCCACATCCAGAAGACAGCACCGGGACCGCCGATGGCGATGGCACCCGCGACTCCGGAAATATTACCGGTACCGACCGTCGCGGCCAGAGCGGTACAGACTGCCTGGAAAGGCGTCAGAGAACCGTCAGATGCGTCTTTTTTTCGGAACATACGTCCGATGGTGGTCTTGATTGCATAGGGAAATTTACGGATCTGTAAAAAATGGGTGCGGAGGGTCAGATACAAACCGACACCGATGATACAGATCATAGCAGGGACTCCCCAGATAAAATTGTTGACCGCCGAATTGATGGATTCGATTGTACTTAACATAGATTATCCCTTTCTTTGGTTAAAATAAAAACTGTTATGCTATTCCGGTCAAAAAAAAGCTGGAATAACTTTATCAGTATAGCATAGTTATGTGAAAAAGTGAAGAAAAATATCCCCCGTGGAGGCTTGTGAAAAAAGAAACAATTATGATATAATGAGCGAAAGAGAGCCAGAGGGAGCTTGCTCTCTCTGGGCGAACGGCGAATGGCGATCATGATAGCTGCGAAAGCAGCGTCAAGCACCGAAGGTGCGAATCATGACATAATGAGTGTTAGCGAGCCAGAAGCGTGCTTGCACGGTTATGGGGAGCGGCGAATGTCGATCATGAACAAAGTTCATGATATAATGAGCGTTAGCGATATAGTCATGCGGAGGGACGAAAAATATATGGAATTACTGGAACAGATTGAAGATTACTGGACTGACAGAGCCGAAGGGTACTCTCAGGTGAATCAGGAAGAACTGGCGGGTGATAACCGGACAAACTGGAGACGGGAACTGGAACGTCATTTTCCGGAAAACAGAACAAATGAGACCTATAAGATTCTGGATATCGGAACCGGTCCAGGATTTTTTTCTATTATTCTTGCAGAGGCAGGCTACCAGGTGACCGCTGTGGATTATACAGAAGCGATGCTGGAAGAAGCTAAAAAAAATGCAGGAGCATTCGCACAAAAGATCACATATTGTCAGATGGATGCCAGTCATCTTGCATTTGCGGATGAAACATTTGACGCAGTAGTCAGCCGGAATCTGACCTGGAACCTGGAAGATCCGGAGCAGGCGTATAAAGAATGGATGCGTGTGCTGAAAAAAGGTGGTATTCTGTTAAATTATGATGCCAACTGGTATCATCATCTCTTTGATGCTGAAAAAAGAGAAGAATATGAGAAAGACCGGCAGATGGTAACTGAGGCCGGAATGGAAGATCACTATACCTGTACGGATATCGATACGATGGAAGAGATTGCAAGACAGGTGCCGCTCAGCAGGATCGATCGCCCACGGTGGGATCAAAAGATACTGCAGGAACTTGGAACAGCCCGGGTAAGTGTGGATACGGAAGTCTGGAACCAGGTATGGTCAGAGGTGGAAAAGATCAATTATCATTCGACACCAATGTTTGGTATCGAAGCAGTCAAAGAGTAAGAATCATACAGGACGGATTGAATGTGAAATGATGAAGAATGAGAATAAATTTCAGATAGCAGGGCTGGAAATAACCCCGGGCGAGAGATGGCAGGGAACGCTGATGATCGGAGGCGGAGAATTCGTACTTCCGGCGGCGGTTCTGCATGGGGAAAAAGAGGGAAAGACCGTGCTGATCACTGCGGCCGTGCACCCAGGGGAATATGTGGGTGTGGAGACAGCAGTGGAACTGGCGAACGAATTAAAAATGGAAAAAATCACAGGAACAATAGTGATCGTAAAAGTGGTCTGTCCTGAAGAATTCGAGCAGCGGGCAGGAAGTCTCTGTCTGGACGACAGGAAAAATCTGAACCGGCAGTTCCCGGGAGATGAAAAGGGAACAAGAACACAGAGACTCGCCAGTGCCATAGAAAAAGAATTGCACAGTGTGGCAGATTATTATATTGATCTTCACAGCGGAGATGAATATGAAGATCTGACGCCGTTTGTATATTATGCGGGAAAAGGAGAAAAAGAAGTCATCGAGGTTTCCCGAAAAATGGCGCAACACGTGGACGTTCCGTATATGGTACGCTCCAATGTGGAATCTGGTGGTTCCTATAATTATGCAGCCTCCTGCGGAATTCCGAGTATCCTGATTGAGAGGGGTGGTATGGGACGATGGACGAGAGAAGAAGTAGAGTCCAATAAGAGGGATCTGAAAAATATCCTGCGTTACCTTGGCATTTACCGGACCAGCCGTGGTTACTGGAATCATTATCCCATGGAAGTGACGGATGTGGTATATCAGTCGGCAAATCAGGCGGGTCTGTGGTATCCGGATAAAAAACCGGGAGATATGTTTTCAGAGGGAGAAAAGCTTGGAAAGGTCACGGACTATGAAGGAAATATCCTGGAGACGAGTTATGGCGGATATGACGGTGTGATTCTTTTCCAGACGGGAAGTCTGCAGGTGACAAAGGAAGGACCGATGATCGCCTACGGAAGAATCGCTTATGAAAAAGATGACCGGAAAGAAAAGATCGCCGGTTACTGGACAAAACGAAGTTCAGATTTCAAAGAGCAGAGAAGAGAAGAACTTCACAGTCCACTGGCGAAACGATGGATGGAAGAAATCGATAAATATTTGCCGGAAAAAGAGCATCTGCGGATCCTGGATGTAGGATGCGGTGCGGGATTTTTCTCTATTCTCCTGGCGAAGAGAGGACATCAGGTGACCGGGATTGACCTGACACCGGATATGATCCTCCATGCCAGAGAACTGGCAAAAGAAGAACAGGCAGATTGTGAGTTTCAGGTAATGGATGCAGAGAATCCGGAATACGATAACGATACCTTTGATTTCGTGATCTCCCGGAATCTGACATGGACGCTTCCGGATGCACAGAAAGCCTATAAAGAATGGATGCGTGTGTTGAAACCGGGCGGTGTGCTGTTGAACTTTGATGCCAATTATGGAGCGGTTGATTTTACGGATACTTCCGATCTTCCGAAAAATCATGCCCATAACCAGATTGAAAATACACTGATGCAGGAGTGTGAGGATATCAAACGCCAGCTGTCCATAAGCAATTATGCCCGTCCTGCCTGGGATCTGGAAACTCTCAGCAACAGTGGTGTGCAGCAGTTCCAGATTGATATGGGAGTCAGTCAGCGTGTCTACATGGAAAAAAATGCGTTCTATAATCCGACTCCATTGTTTGCAGTCTGTGGAAAAAAAGGTGACTTATGATCAATATCAAACAGTTAAAATATTTTATCACCTGTGCAGATGCCGGCTCTTTCAGCGAGGCGGCATCTGTTTTATATACAACCCAGTCCAGCGTCAGTAAGGTGATCCGGGCACTGGAAGAAGAGATGCAGGCATCGCTTTTTGTGCGAAATCCTCATGGAATCAGCCTGACACAAAACGGAAAACAGGCCTATGCCTATGCCAGCCGGGTGCTGGAAAACGTGGAAGCGATGGCAGAGCTGTCCGCGGTGGGAGATACCCAGTGGTTGAATATTGCATTTAACCCCAGTTCCTGGATCGCAGACTGCTTTGTACGGTTTTATCAGATTCATGAAAAAGAAAACCTGCACTGTCAGGTACACACCGGAAAAATGCGGGAAGTGCTGGAGCGTATCCATGAATACAAAGACGAACTCGGTTTCCTCTACGTGACAACCCGTCAGCAGACGGATCTGCAGTATCTGCTGGTACGAAAACAGCTGGAATTCATTCCGTTGAAAGAACTGGACACCTATCTGTATCCCGGCGGCGGATACCTGCAAAAAGAAGGAATACAGCTCACCCGGGAAACAATCGAAAATCTGCATTATATCCAGAACTTCCTGGAAGACGCCGGCAATTACGAAGGCTGGAAACTGGATACAGAAAATAATCTGACCCTTGGAAAAATCGATGTTTCCGTCGTAACCAACAGCGACTACATTATGGAAAAGATGCTGGATCACGGCAGCCTCGCCAACATCAGCGGCGACAGTCTTACTCCCGGGAAGACTCCTTCACGTCCGGGCATTTGTCTTACCAATGAATCCAGTAAGATTATGTTCGGATATGTAAAAAGAGAAAAGACACCGTTGTCGGATCTGGCAATGAAATTTCTTGATTATGTAAAACAGGAGTTGATCGGATAAACAACCGGGAAATTTGTATGTTTTGGAGTAACTATTCAGTAGCCATTGTACCGCGAGGTGTTTTGGCATGAATATGCCAAAATCCCGAGACATACAAGCCAAAATGCCATCACCGAAGGTGATTTTAAATGCATTTTGGCTCGTAACTGTGAAGGTACTGAACAGTTATGTTTTGGAATATGGTCAGTCCAAAATTGAATACCTCAAAACCCCCTACGGGGCTTACGACAGAAATATGGAAATGATATACTCATTATAGTTCTTTTGATGAGGTGATAAAATGAAAAAGTATGTATTGCATAGATTTTTACAGTTAATCCCCATTTTACTGGGGATTACTTTTTTGTCTTTTGCCATGATGCGCCTGGCTGGTTCGGACGTGGTTACGGAGATGTATCAGAACAGAGGAACGGAAGTATCTCAGGAAATTATAGATGCGAAAAGAGCAGAACTTGGACTGGACCAGCCATTCCTGATACAGTATGGCAGATGGCTTGGCGGAATGCTGACAGGGGATATGGGAGAAAGTTATATGACCGGGAAACCGGTGTTCCCTACTTTTCTTTCCAAACTTCCGGCAACCTTGCTTCTGACAGCTTTATCCATTATCCTTACCATACTGGTGTCGATTCCTTTTGGCATACTTGCAGCGGTTACGCATGATAAGATTCCGGATCTGATCCTGCGATTTTTCAGCTTTATAGGAAATGCTTTACCCAATTTTTTTGTTGCTATGTTACTGATGCAGCTATTAAGTATTCGGCTTCAACTGCTTCCGGTAATTTCGGATGGAGTAACCCTGAAGAGTGCATGGATGCCGGCTCTTACACTGGCTGTTTCCATGTCAGCAAAATATATGCGGCAGGTTCGAGCCGCAGTGCTGGAGGAATGGAATAAGGATTATGTGCAGGGAGCGCGGGCAAGAGGTGTGCGCAGTCGCGTGATCTTATGGAAAAACGTAATGAAATCTTCGATGCTGACGATTATTACACTACTGGCACTCTCAATCGGAAATCTGCTGGGGGGAACTGCCATTATAGAAAGTATTTTTATGTGGGATGGTGTTGGAAAACTGGCAGTAGATGCGATTACCATGCGTGATTATCCGGTTATTCAGGCTTATGTGGTATGGATGGCAATTATTTATGTGCTGGTGAATCTGATCACGGATCTTTTGTATCACCGACTGGATCCGAGAATTCGTCTGGGGGTAACAAAAGGATGAGAGAACCAACAATTAGAAAACAGAATATACACAGGAATCATTTGAAGATTCGTCTGATTTTTTTTGGAATACTGGCGTTGACACTGGTGATCGCATCGTATTTCAGTGAATATTTATGCCCATATGATCCATATCTGCAGAATCTGGGTAATGCAAAGGCAGTGCCGTCCGCTGCACATATCTTTGGTACTGACCGATATGGACGGGATATGCTGTCCCGTGTGATCGTGGGAAGCAAGACCAGTATTTATTCCACCTTATTGCTGGTTGCATTTATTACAGTGCTTGGTACGATGATCGGAGTGTTTTGTGCCTGGAAGGGAACATGGGTCGATACGGTTCTGATGCGTATTTCCGATGTATTCCTTGCTTTTCCCGGGCTGGTGTTTGCGCTGGCGGTAGCGGCAGCTCTTGGAGGTGGTGTCCATAATGCGATCATAGCACTGGGTGCCATCAGCTGGCCAAAATACGCCAGAGTGGCAAGAAGTGAAACTCTGGCACAAAAAGAAACGGTGTACCTCCGGGCAGCGAAACTGTCCGGCTGTGGAACCTGGAAACTGATTTTTAAGCATATACTTCCTAATATTACAGGCCCCATCCTGGTTACAGCGATGCTGGATATCGGAACGATGATGATGGAACTTGCAGGTCTGTCTTTTCTGGGGCTGGGAGCAAAACCGCCGGTGGCTGAGTGGGGAAGTATGATGAGTGACACAAGAAATCTGCTTACGACTCATCCTTGGGTAACACTGGCACCCGGGTGTGCAATCTTTGTATCAGTAATGATATTCAATCTGTTGGGTGATACGGTCAGAGATTGGCTGGATCCCCGCAATGGGAGGTAGAGAAAGTGACGGAAGTCATTCGTTATGAACATGTAGATATCAGTTATAAAGGAAAAAGGGTTGTACATGATGTCAGTTTTTCTGTAGAAAAAGGTGAAATCCTTGGAATTGTAGGAGAAAGTGGCAGCGGAAAATCGACGCTGATCAAAGCGGCGATGGGTCTGCTTGGAAAGGACGGTCTTGTTACCAGAGGGGATATCTGGTATAAGGGAATGGATCTTCCCGACCTGAAACCGAGGGAGATGAGAAAACTGTGCGGACCGGAGCTTGGAATGATCTTTCAGACGGCCGGAAGCTCTTTTTGTCCGATCCGTACGGTACGGGCACAGCTCTATGAATTCATGACAGAACATAAAAAAATAAAAGCAGATGTATTTGAGAATCAGGCAAAGGAGCTGCTTGAAAAATTTGGCTTTGAAGATCCCAAAAGAGTACTGGACAGTTATCCTTTTGAACTTTCCGGTGGTATGCAGCAGCGAGTGGGCATTGCGGCGGCCATGCTTTTGAACCCGAAGATACTGATGGCAGATGAGCCGACCTCCGCACTGGATGTAACAGTTCAGAAACAGGTAGTGGAAGAGATGCTTATGGTTCGGGAAACTTTTGGAACTTCCATAGTGCTGGTAACTCATAATATGGGAGTGATCCGTGCGATGGCAGACAAAGTGCTGGTTTTACATGAAGGTGAGATCATGGAGTATGGAGTGACAGAAGAAGTATTTGAACATCCGGGATCAGTGTACACAAAGAAATTGCTGGCAGCGGTTCCAAAACTTCGGAGGTAGGAAAAATGAGTGTGGTACTAGCAGCAGAACATCTGACAAAAACATTTGTCTCTCAGGGACGAGAGAACTACACAGCAGTAGATGATGTGAGTTTTTCTGTAGAGTCCGGTGAGAAGCTTGGAATTATTGGAGAAAGCGGAAGCGGGAAGACTACGGTTGTCAATATGATCACTAGGTTACTGGATGTTTCTTCCGGAACGATCCGGCTGGATGGAGAAGATATCACTCTGAAAAAGGGAAAAGAGTTAAAAGAAGTATATAAGAAGATGCAGATGGTGTTTCAGACTCCAACGGAGAGCTTTGATCCGCGCAGGAAACTGGGTGATGGAATTGCAGAAAGTCTGATCAATTATGGAATGAAAAAAAAAGAAGCAATGGTGAAGGCAGGACAGCTGCTGGAACTATGTGGACTGGAAAAAGAATATGCAGCGCGCTATCCTCATGAAGTCAGTGGCGGGCAGTGTCAAAGGGCTGCGATCGCGCGTGCGATCGCTATCGATCCCCGGTTACTGATCCTGGATGAGGCGACCTCTGCGCTGGATGTTACGATTCAAAAAGAGATCCTGGAACTGCTGGATAAACTGAAAACAGAAAGGAATATGACATATCTGTTTATCTGCCATGACATTGCACTGGTTCAACAATTCTGTGACAGAGTGCTTGTCATGCATCAGGGAAAGATTGTGGAGGAGGGAACGCCGGATGAGGTGATCCGGAATCCGAAGACAGAATATACCAGGAGACTTATTGAAAGCGTTCTGTGATGATAATAACAGGAAACCCCGGCCGGGATATGAGAACGGATAGGAAGACCGGCCAGAGATTCTGTAAAAGAATAATAAAGTGAGAAGTAACTATTCAGTAGCCACTGTCCCGCGAGGTGTTTTGACATGAGTATGTCAAAATCCCGAGACATACAAGCCAAAATGCCATCACCGAAGGTGATTTTTTATGCATTTTGGCTCGTAACTGTGAAGGTACTGAACAGTTACAGTGAGAAACAGAAAGAGAGGAACAGAAAAGATGAATGCGAAAAAACTGATCGGTACTGCGTTAAGTGTTGTTTTATGTGCGAGTATGCTCGCAGGATGCGGAAATCAGAAAAACGAAACGGAGACAACAACTGAGAAAGGGAAAAAGACCCTGGTAATCGGTGACACAACCTTCAACAGTTCCAATGAAGAAAACAATGTGAATCCACATGATGCTTATTCAGGATGGGCCTGTATCCGGTATGGGATTGGTGAGACACTGGTAAAATATTCGGATACCATGGAAATCGAACCCTGGCTGGCAAAAGAATGGGAAAATGTGGATGAACTGACATGGAAGATTACCCTGCAGGATAATGTGAAATTTTCCAGTGGCCGGGATATGGACGCGGAAGCGGTGAAAGAATGTCTGGAGCATCTGACTGAAAATCACGAACGGGCAAAAAATGATCTGAAAATCGATTCGATGGAAGCAGATGGTCAGATTCTTACGATTCATACTTCAGAGCCGAAACCGGCGCTGTTAAACTACCTTGGAGATCCCTATGGATGTATCATTGATGTGGACGCAGGATTTGATGATGGAATCGTAGCAGGTACCGGTCCATACATCGCCGTGGACTGCCAGAGTGATGATCACCTGACACTGGTAAAAAATGAGGATTATTGGAATGGAACGCCGAAGATTGACGAGCTGACAATCCGTACGATTACAGATGGAAGTACGCTGGCCAATGCACTCCAGTCGGGAGAAATACAGGCAGCCTACGGTATGGCTTACGAAAGCTATCCGTTGTTTGAAAATGATGCATATACATTTTCACAGATTTCCACTTCCCGTTGTTTCTTTGGAAAGATGAATTTTGATGAAAGTTCTGTATGTGCCGACCCAGCAGTCCGAAAAGCGATTGCCATGGGGATTGATAAGGAGAATTTTGTTGCAACCTTACTGGAAGGCAATGGTTATGTGGCAAATGGAGTATTTCCGGAAGGTTCCGCATTTGGCGGAGATAAGGTGACGACAGAAACTTATGATCCGGAAGGCGCGAAAGAAGTTCTGGAAGCGGCAGGATGGAAAGATACTGACGGAGATGGCATCCGTGAGAAAGATGGAAAAAAATTAACGGTAAGATGGCTGACCTACCCAAGCCGTCAGGAACTGCCGCTGCTTGCAGAATCCGCACAGGCAACTCTGAAGGATATCGGGATTGATCTGGACATCAACTGTACAGCGGACAATAACTCTGTAGCAGATGATCCCACTGCATGGGATGTCTATGCAATGGCCAATGTACAGGCACCTACCGGTGATCCGGAATACTGGTTTACTGTTTTTGCAACTTCCGATGCGACAAGGAATCAGGGAAAATACAGCAGTGAAAAACTGGATAAGCTGGAAAAAGAACTGAGCGCGGAATTTGACATAGAAAAACGTGCAGAACTTGCTGTACAGATGCAGCAGACCGTTCTGGATGATCATGCATTCGTCTTCTGCTCGTTCCTGAAAATGAGCATGATCTCCAAAGCAAATGTTACCGGATATGAATCCCATGCCTGCGATTATTATCAGGTTACGGCAGATCTGGATATTAACTGAGAACAGATGTCAAAAAGATGCTATGTTTTAAAGCATGGCATCTTTTTTCAGGTTTGGAAACAGAAATATGCCGGTGGAAGAAAAAGAGATTATGCAGTATAATAAGGGAAAACGGGAGAGGAGTAACTGAATGAAGAAAAAAATCATAGGAAGTGTGCTGGTTCTCGGAATCGTTGCGGCTGCAGCAGGTCTGTTTGTACCAAATGCAGTACAGAAGATAACAAAAGAAAGCGTAATTACTTCCTCGCAGCTGGAAAAAGCGGTGGATATCAGTGAACTGTCCACGGCAGAGTTCATATACAACGGGATAGCAGACAAGTACAGTGATGGAAACCTGGAAGAAACCGAGTGCCATATCGCGTATGCCTCCACGGTGAAAGTAGGAATCGCGCTGGATCAGATAACATTTACCATTGATGAGGAAAAAAAAACGGTAACGCCGGTACTGCCGGAAATTACGGTAAATACAGTAACCGTGGATCCGGATTCGCTCAGTTTTATCCCACAGAATCCAGATGTGGAGCTGAAAGATATCATGACGGTGTGCAAGGAAGATGCCCTAAAGGAAGCGAGTGAGTCAAAAGAACTCTATCAGACGGCCGAAGAAAATCTGCAGTCAGCCATCGAAGCACTGCTTTCGCCGATCCTGAAAAATGCAGGATATACGATGCAGTGGGAGATATAGAAGACCTTGAAATTTGCCGGGGAGGAAAACAAAATGAGAGTACGAAAGATAACAAAAACATGGATGCTTCTCGTTGGGACCGTTGTTCTTTGCCTGACAGGATGCGGAAAAGAAACGCAGACTGCTGATTTTTCAGGGGTTACTTCGGTGTGTGAACTGGCCACTTTAAAGTGTTATTATCATAATGTTGCGAAAGCGGAGACGGAAGCAAGTGGCATTTTCGCAAAATGGCTGAAAACCGGATATAAGAAAATCTGGACGGAATACAGTGGGATTATTGAATATGGCATCGATATCAGTCAGGTCACAGTATCGGAACCGGACAAAAACGGTGTGGTGACTGTGACGATGCCGGACGCACAGGTTCTGAATGTAGATGTGGATGAAGATTCTCTTGGTACCCCGCTGACCGATACGGGTTTTCTGACCAGTGTTACCACAGAAGAGAAAACAACGACACTGGCGGGTGCGCAGGAAGCGATGGAGCAGCAGGCAAAAGAAAATACAGAGATGCTGTCGCAGGCAAAGGCACGGGCGAAGACGCTGATCGAGGAGTACATAAAAAATGTGGGTGAGAGCATCGGTGAGGAGTATACGGTAGAGTGGAAAGATGCAGAGCCGGGAATGACGGAGAGTGAGAAAAAGTAAGAAAATAGATAAGGGGAATGTAAGAACAGGGCTTTACTATAGTTTTGAAAATACTGTGGTAAAGCCTTTTATAGTAGATTATTATTGCCTGTTTGACAACCAGAACCTCTGAAATCGCCATGAAATATCTGATAAATACTTATTTTATTGGTTTTTCGGGAGCGAAAGTTCTTGCAACTCCGTCTAATGTATGTAAACCTTAAAGAAAAGAACCTGTTTTTGTACGTACAAACAGAAAGGACAACGAATGGAAAGATTAATCAGTCAGGCAAGGAAGGGAGATCCGGATGCTTTTACGGCACTGATGGAGAGTCAGATGCAAAATATGTATAAGGCGGCGCGGTCGGTTCTTTGCAACGATGAAGATATTGCGGATGCTATTTCAGATACGATTCTGGTGTGCTGGGAAAAATTTTCCCAGTTGAAGGAAGACAGATATTTTCGTACCTGGATGACCAGGATCCTGCTGAATAAATGTACTGATATCCTGCGAAAAAGAAAGCAGATGGTCTGGATGGACGAGATTCCGGAGACACCGGATGTGGACGCTGGGTTTGAAAACAGTGAGTGGAAAGAGGCACTGAACAGTTTGTCGGAGAATTTTCGACTGGTGGTGATACTGTATTATATCGAAGGATTTAAGACCAGTGAGATCAGTCAGATTCTCAATATCCCGGAGGGAACCGTGCGTAGCAGGCTGGCGCGGGGACGGGAACAGCTGGCGGGACTTTTCCAGGTGAAGGTCGTGAATTAGGTGGACAGAAAGCTGTGGGAAAGCAATAGTCGGTTGGACAGGAAACAGAGAGTACACGAACACAGACAAGAAAGAGATGCAGACAGGAGAGTATTTATATGAGCAATGATAGAATTTTACGGACACTGCAGCAAGATGTTGAAATCCCGGAAGTAGTAAGGAAGAAAGCAGATCAGGCATTTGCCAGGATTCATGCAGAACAGGAGAAAATGGAACCGGATAACAGGAAAGTGGTTTCGCATAATAAGAAAGAAACAGAAAGAAAAGCTATTTCCAAAAGGAAAATTGCAGTTGTGGCAGCAGTTGCAGCACTGGCTACCGCAACCGTGACGGCAGGAGCCGCTGCATATATGAAATGGAGTGCAGGTATGGCAGAAGGAATGCAGGCAACGGAGATACAGCAGAAACAGCTGGAGGACAATGGAATGGCAGCATTTACCAGTCAGTCCTGCACAGATGCGGGCGTGACTGTGACGGCACAACAGAGCATCACCGATAATTACAACAGTCATATTTCCTTCAAAGTAGAAGGGTTTCAGGTGGAAGACGGACAGCAGCCGGACTTTGGAAGTATCAGTGTGCTGGTGAACGGAAAAGATGACCTGAACCTGGACGCCGGATTCTATGACGGCATCATCACCGGAGAAGACGGAATGCCGGTGCGTGCTTCCGACGGAAGTTCTGCATTGGATGAAAATGGAGACATGATATATTACTATGTGCAGGAAGATGGCAGCATGGAATTTGACATTAACATGAATAATTATAGTGAGAAAGGATTCTTTATCGGAAAGGACATCCAGGTGGAACTGAAGGATCTGGGAACGGTAGATAAGGCAGAATTCACCAAGACGCTGGAAGGAGCCTGGAACTTCGAATGGACACTCGGCGGTGCAGATACCGCAAAGACATATACTCTGAACCAGCCACTGGGAGACAGCGGCGCAACGATCCAGACCGTAGAGATTTCCCCGATCTCTGTTTACGCGGAATACAATTTTCCGATACAGAAGGAAACCATTACCGGGGAGAATGAAGACGGAACCACTTCTGAAAGTACGACATTTAAGGAAGCTCCGCCACTGATGGGAATCAAATTAAAAGACGGCACCGTGATCAAAAATATGTACATGGGTGGCGGTATGATCGGATACCAAAACAACAGTTCCGATGACTATGTCTATGCTTACGCAACAGACCGCATCATCGATCCGGACCAGATCGCATACTTCCTGTTCATAAATGATGATGCACCAATCGGCGAACAGGGAATGACAGAAGATAATTTCTATGAGGTAGCTGTCGGTGAAAATCAGCAGGGCGATCGTTGATACAGCGAAAATTAAAAAATAATGGAAAGAACCGGCGAATGCAGGGAAACAGATGCATTTGCCGGTTCTTTTTACATAGTTGTGGTTTGAAAATATTTCAAACCAAAGGAATAACAGTACAGGAAAATTCTTCATGAGTTGTGTCTTTTCGAGCAGAAAAAGATATGTTACTATGAAAGCAGAAAAACATTCCTGTATACATTTCGTAAAATGCAAAATACAGAAAAAATCGTTACTTTATTGATGAAAGTATGAATAAATGTAACTATTCAGTAGCCACTGTCCCGCGAGGTGTTTTGACATGAATATGTCAAAATCCCGAGACATACAAGCCAAAATGCCATCACCGAAGGTGATTTTTTATGCATTTTGGCTCGTAACTGTGAAGGTACTGAACA
>NZ_JALFPR010000090.1:0-24945 GCF_022785585.1 Oliverpabstia sp.
GGAGTTATGGCTACCGGCTGGCGATGGATCGGTGGAAAATGGTATTATATGAATTCCGCCGGGGCAATGCAAAGCGGCTGGTTTCAGGATGGACAGACCTGGTATTATGCCAATGGAAGTGGCGTGATGCAGACGGGCTGGCTGAACCGTGGAGGAACCTGGTATTACCTGACGGGAAGCGGAGCGATGGCAGAAGGATGGGGAAATATCGGTGGTACCTGGTATTATTTTCAGCCGGGAAACGGAGCGATGCAGGTCGGCTGGGTGAAAGACGGAAACATCTGGTATTATATGAATGGAAGCGGAGCGATGCGACGAGGCTGGCTGAACCGTGGAGGAACCTGGTATTATCTGACCGGAAGCGGAGCTATGGTGGAAGGCTGGGCGTATATCGGCAGTTCCTGGTACTATATGGTGCCGGGGAATGGAGCCATGGTCGGAGCCGGATGGCATCTGATCGATAATTCCTGGTATTATATGAACGGAAGTGGTGCCATGTGCAGCAACCGATGGATTGGAAATTATTATGTCGGTGGAAGCGGAGCGATGCTGACAAATACATGGGTTGGCTCATATTGGGTAGGAGCTGACGGGAACTGGATCCCGAATTATGACCCGGATCAGAATGCAAAATGGGTACAGGACGGAAACACCTGGTATTACCAGAGAACAGATGGAAGCAGAATCACTAATAGCTGGAAAAAGATTAACGGCACCTGGTATTATTTCGCCGGAAGCGGAGCCATGCTCACAGGATGGAACGTTGTGGGTGGCTCCTGGTACTTCTTTAACGGAAGTGGAGCGATGCAGACAGGCTGGGGTCAGGTTGACGGTTCCTGGTACTATTTTGGCGGTGACGGAGCCATGAAAACCGGTTGGATCAATGATGGAAAGAGAAATTATTATCTGAAAACAAATGGTGTATGGAAGAATATTCTTATCGGAGTTATCGGTAACAATGAGGCAGGAGCGGCAACTACGGCGGCAAAAGTCAGAGAAATGGGTGTTGATGCCGTGATCGTCACAGGAGGCTATGATCCTTCACAGTATGATGGAATCATTATTCCGGGAGGTGGAGATCTGGATCCATCACGATATGGACAGGCAAATACAGGAAGCAGCAATATCGACAATGCACTGGATGACAGACAGATCGATGCAGTGAAAAGAAGTGCCGAAGCCGGAAAACCGGTTCTTGGCATCTGTAAAGGTATACAGCTGGTGAATGTCGCTTTTGGTGGAACACTGAATCAGAATATTGGAGGTCACATGGGTGTATGGCATTCGGCACATGTGGTTGCCGGTGGATGGCTCTCAGGAGTATATTCCGGTTCTGTGAGTGTCCTTAGCTATCATCATCAGTCCATCCGTGATCTGGCACCTGGTTTCCAGGTAGATATGCGGGCAGGAGATGGAACAGTTGAGGCTATTTCAAACAGTGCAAAACGTGTCTACGGTGTACAGTTCCATCCGGAACAGATGAACAATGATGCGGGAAATCGTTGCATGAAACAGTTTGTGGCGATTTGTACAAACTAATGGGAAAATGAAATAGATCAGAGAAAAAACAGGCAGGAGAGATCCGGAAAAATGGATTTCTTCTGCCTGTTTCGTTTATGCGAGCAATGAGTCAAAGTTCGTGCTGGCACGAGAACTTGACAACTGCCGCGATAACTTGAGAAATTCGCATAGCATGTTTCTCATAATAATGTTGCATAGTAGCAATCGTTTATAATGATTACCGTTCCCAGCGTCCCGAAGCCCCGCATGGAAGCACCAGTCCGGTATCACGAACCGGTAAACCGATCTCCTGAGAGTCCACATGACCGTTAAATGGTTTCAACTCGGTAGCAATCATATAAGTCAGTACTGCCGGAGCAAGTCCTGTTGTGTAGGAGTTTACCAGGAAGAATAACGGATCATCGCTGAGTAGTTTTGCACACAGCTTGATCAGCGGATGGATCGCCTCCTCGATCTTCCAGATTTCTCCTTTGGGTCCACGACCGTAAGACGGCGGATCCATGATGATCGCATCGTAGTGATTGCCACGGCGGATCTCGCGTTCTACAAATTTTACACAGTCATCTACGATCCAGCGGATAGGGGCATCTTTCAGACCGGAAGAAACTGCGTTTTCCTTCGCCCAGGTGACCATTCCCTTAGAAGCATCCACATGAGTAACACTGGCACCTGCAGCTGCAGCGGCAAGGGTGGCACCACCGGTGTAGGCGAAGAGGTTCAGCACCTTGATCGGGCGTCCGGCTTTGCGGATCTTGTCACCGAACCAGTCCCAGTTGGTTGCCTGTTCAGGGAAAAGACCGGTGTGCTTGAAGCTGAACGGTTTTAAGTTGAACGTAAGGTCTTTGTACTGAATGGTCCACTGTTCCGGCAGGTTGAAGAATTCCCATTCACCGCCGCCCTTTTTGCTGCGGTGGTAGTGGCCATTCATCTTTTTCCAGCCCGGATTCTTCTTCGGGGTATCCCAGATAACCTGTGGGTCCGGACGAACCAGCAGATAGTCGCCCCAACGTTCCAGTTTTTCTCCTTTGGAGGTGTCAAGCACCTGATAATCTTTCCATTGATCTGCAATCCACATGATAAAATATCCTTTCTTTCTATATAAATGTATGTTTGGCTAACAGTATTTTCCGGAAATTGGGAAAAAGCCTGTATATGTTCTATGAGTAAAGTCAGAATGTCCAAGGGACATACTTATCTATAGAATACCATAAACCGGAAAGACAATACAACAGCTATTTGAAAATGCAAGTTTTATGAAGAAAAGTTGCATAAACTGCCTTGAAAAATAAAATACATCCGTATAATTTGCCGAAAATGCGAGTGTTTCTTGACATATGGTCACTTTCCCGATACAATATTTTCTAGTAGCGTTGTGTAGCGTGAAAGTGAAACGACTGCACAATGAACCATGATGGAAGCAAAAGCACAGGAGGAGATCTATGAAACCGTATAGTCAGTTAAGCAAAGAAGAATTAACCGCTCTGAAGAAAGAACTGGAGAAGCAGTTTGAGGATGTAAAAGGTAAGGGCCTGAAACTGGATATGTCTCGTGGTAAACCGGCAAAAGCTCAGTTGGATCTGAGTAACGGCATGATGGACATTCTGAACAGTGAAACCGATCTGGTAAGCTCTGACGGAGTAGACTGCAGAAACTATGGGATTCTGGATGGTATCAGTGATGCGAGAAAACTGCTGGCTGATATGAGCGAAGTGCCGGAGAGAAACATCCTGATTTATGGCAATTCCAGCCTGAATGTTATGTTTGATACCGTAGCACGTGCCATGACACACGGCTTTCTGGGAAGCACTCCATGGTGTAAATTAGATAAAGTAAAATTCCTCTGTCCGGTACCCGGATATGACCGTCACTTTGGTATTACCGAATTCTTTGGAATCGAGATGATCAATGTGCCATTACTGCCGACCGGTCCGGATATGGATATGGTGGAGAAACTGGTAGCAGAGGATCCGGCGATCAAAGGTATCTGGTGTGTACCGAAATACGCAAACCCAACCGGTATCTCGTACTCTGATGAGACTGTAAAAAGATTTGCACACCTGAAACCGGCAGCAGAAGATTTCCGTATTTTCTGGGATAATGCATATTCCATCCATCATCTGTATGATGACAAGAGAGACGTGATCCTGGAGCTGTTAAATGAATGCGTCAAAGCAGGAAATCCGAATATGGTTCTGAAATTTATTTCTACATCCAAAGTATCTTTCCCGGGATCCGGTATCGCAGCACTGGCAGCATCCGAAGCAAACCTGGAAGATGCGAAAAAATACATGCGTGTGCAGACTATCGGTCACGATAAACTGAATCAGCTGCGTCATGTAAGATTCTTTAAAGATATGCAGGGAATGTATGCACATATGAGAAAACATGCGGATATCCTGCGTCCGAAGTTTGAAAAAGTATGGGAGGTTCTGGACAGAGAACTGGGTGGTCTGGAGATCGGTACCTGGACAAAACCTCTGGGTGGATATTTCATTTCCTTTGATTCTATGGAAGGATGTGCAAAAGCTATCGTTGCGAAAGCAAAAGAAGCAGGTCTGGTACTGACAGGTGCAGGTGCAACCTATCCATACGGAAAAGATCCGAAAGACAGTAACATTCGTATCGCTCCGTCTTTCCCGACAGTAGAAGAACTGGCGGTTGCCGTTGAAATCTTCGTACTGAGCGTAAAATTAGTAAGTATCGATAAGCTTCTTGAAGCATAAAACACAGGAAAACTAAGGCTGTTTACCGGAGAAAAATTTTCCGGTAAATGGTCTTTTTCTTTTGCTCTTTTTTAAGAAAATGGCTTTACCCATCATAGGTTCGGTGTTAGAATAATGTGGAACAGACAGACGCGAGGGGGATATGCGGAGGTCTGTGAAGTAAATGAAGGGATGATGCAGGAATACCGGCAGATTTTTAAAAGAGAAGGAAAAGTAAAATGCGCCGGAAGGTCTGCATGTTCGGAAGAAAGTAAGGGATTATAGTTATGGCGAAAAAGAAAAAAAAGAATGCGAAGAAACTGGTTCTTGGCGTACTGGTTGCCTATGTAGCGATTATGGCTCTTGGATATATGGGGGTGTCCTATTATTTCTCCAGCCATTTTCTGAAAGGAACTACGATCAGTGGTATCGACTGCAGCAGCAAGACAGCCACGCAGGTGAAAAAGAAGATTCAGAAACAGCTTGGGCAGTATAAACTGCGGATCGCGGAACTGGATGGAAAGACAGAGACAATTCAGGCAACCCAGATCGATCTTACTTACGTGGATGATAATAAAGTAGATGAACTGTTAAAAGAACAGGAACAGTGGAAATGGATCACAGCATTCTCATCAAAAAAGACATACGAACTGGCAGTAACGACCACCTATGATGAGAAAAAACTGAAGGAAGCTCTGGATGATATGAGCTGTTTTCAGGAAGAAAATGTGGTCGCACCCAAGGATGCCTGTTTGAAGGAGCAAAATGGCGAGTATGTGATCGTTCCGGAGGAAGAAGGAAATACACTGGATCGCACAAAGGTGGAAAAGGCAGTAAAGGATGCAATCGAAAGCGGAAAGACAGAAATTAATTTGGAAGAACTTGGCTGCTATGAAAAACCATCGGTATGGAAGGATGATCCTGATCTGATTGCCGAGAGGGATGCGAAAAATCAGCTTTTGAAAGTCGATATTACGTATGACTTCGGAGATCGGAGTGAGACGGTAGATGGTTCCGTAGTAAAAGACTGGTTGATCCGGGACAGTGATGGAAACTGGACGGTGGATGAGAGCAAAGCGGCTGATTATGTACAGCAGCTTGCTTATAAATATGATACATTTGGTCTGACCCATGAATTTACCACACATGCAGGAAAGAAGATCACTTTGAAGGGCGGCGATTATGGATGGGTCATCAAGAAAAAAGAAACCACCGCAGCCCTTGTGGAATACATAAAAGAAGGAAAAACCGGAACGGTAGAGCCGGTTTATCTGTATGAAGGAAAGATCCGGGATACCAACGATATCGGTGGCACCTACGTTGAGATCAGTATCCAGGATCAGGAAATGTGGTGTTACAAGGATGGTGTGGTCGTGGTGGATACGCCCGTAGTAACGGGTAATGTGTCAAAAGGATATGATACACCGTCAGGAAGTGTCTGGGCAATTGATGCGAAAAAACATGATGCAGTCTTAAAAGGCGAAGGTTATACACAGCCTGTGACCTACTGGATGCCGTTTAATGGTAATGTGGGAATTCATGATGCGGATACCTGGCGTTCCGAATACGGTGGTGAGATCTACAAAACCAGCGGTTCCCACGGATGTGTGAACACACCTACAGCAAACGCGGAGAAAATCTTTAATACGGTAGAGATTGGAACACCGGTAATCGTGTATTAAAAAGAAGAAAGCAGTGGCTGAAACAGAAACTGCGAAAATAATTTTGGAAAGAAAGAGTAGGAGAAGAAAAATGAAAATTGTAGTATTGGCAGCTGGAACCAGCACGGAACGTGAGGTTTCTATTGTATCGGGAACAGAAGTGTGTAAGGCACTTCGTTCCAGGGGACATCAGGCGATTCTTGTGGATGTATTTTTCGGCAAGGAAGGTGCAGATCCTGCCACTGCTTTTGACGGAGATTATGATGTAGATGTAGAAGCTGCATATATCAGCAGTTTTAATGCACAGGTAAAAGATGCGGTGGCAAGCGGAAGAGAATTCTTCGGTCCGGGTGTGATTGAGCTGTGTAAGGCAGCGGATGTGGTCTTTATGGCACTTCACGGAGCGAACGGTGAAGATGGAAGAGTACAGGCCTACTTCGATCTGTGCGGTATCCCGTATACCGGAACCGGTTATCTGAGCAGTGCGATGGCGATGGACAAAGGAATCACAAAAAAAATCTTTCGGACTTCCGGTGTTCCGACACCACGCGGTGTGGAACTGAAAAAGGGGAAAGACAGCATGAATCTGGCTGACTATAATATGGAACTTCCGGTTGTGGTTAAGACCTGCTGTGGAGGCTCAAGCGTTGGAGTGTATATCACAAAGACACCGGAAGAATACGAAGAGGCACTGAAAGGTGCATTTTCCTACGAGGATGAAGTGGTAGTAGAGGAGTATATCGAGGGAAGAGAATTTTCTGTTGGTGTGGTAGACGGTAAAGCCTATCCGATCATCGAGATCGCCCCGGTAGAAGGATTTTACGATTATAAGAATAAATATTCCGCAGGCGCGACCATCGACACCTGTCCTGCAGTTCTGACCGAGGAGCAGACCAGGCAGATGCAGACATATGCAGAAGCAGGATGCAAGGCACTGGCAGTTGAGGGATATGCAAGACTGGATTTCCTGATGAAAGAGGATGGTTCCATGTACTGCCTCGAAGCAAATACACTTCCGGGTATGACTCCGACCAGTCTGCTTCCGCAGGAGGCGGCAGTTCTGGGCATTGATTATGCTCAGCTGTGTGAAAAGCTGATTGAAATTTCTATGAGAAAATATCAGAAGTAAATGATGGTTTGCAAAAAGAAAAGTAACTGTAAGGACATGAAACAGTTACGGAAAAAGAGGAAATTGTAATGATGAAGAATCTTACACTGGGACATATCGCGGCTGCCTGCCACGGTACCTATTTCGGCTCGGAAGAAAAAAAGAGTCAGTGCATTGAAGCAGTAACAACAGACAGTCGGAAAGTAGAAAGGGGTTGCCTGTTTGTTCCGATTGTGGGTGCAAGGGCAGATGGTCATAAATTTATTGATCAGGTAATGAAACAGGGGGCGTTGGCTACTCTGAGCGAACGCCCGTTAGGAGAAGTGGATTTCCCTTATATTCAGGTTGAGTCTTCGTTGCAGGCAGTAAAAGATCTGGCAGCATATTATCTGGAACAGTTGCAGATTCCGGTTGTAGGTATCACCGGAAGTGTGGGAAAGACCAGCACGAAAGAGATGATTGCAGCAGTACTGGAACAGAAATTTCAGGTACTGAAAACTCTGGGTAATTTTAATAACGAACTGGGACTTCCACTGACGGTGTTCCGACTTCGCGAGGAAGATGAAATTGCAGTTCTGGAGATGGGAATCAGCGATTTTGGTGAGATGCATCGTCTGGCGTCTATTGCACAGCCAAATACCTGTGTGATCACCAACATTGGTACCTGTCATCTGGAAAATCTGGGAGATCGTGATGGTGTACTGAAAGCTAAGACAGAGGTATTTGACCATCTGAAACCGGATGCTACAGTGATCTTAAACGGAGATGACGATAAACTGGTCACTGTAAAAGAAGTACAGGGAAGGAGACCGATATATTTCGGACTGAATGAGGAATTTCCGTTATATGCTGACGAGATCGAGAGCAAAGGACTGAAGGGGATTGCCTGTCGGATTCATACGCCGAAGGGAACATTTTCTGTGGTGGTACCGATTCCGGGACATCATATGGTTTACAATGCACTTGCGGGAACAGCGGTCGGACTGGCATACGGTATGGAACTTTCTGAGATTCAGAAAGGAATTGAAAGTCTGCAGTCATTAAGTGGTCGGTTCCATATTATTGAGAACGAAAAGTACACGATCGTGGATGACTGTTACAACGCAAACCCGATGTCCATGAAGGCTTCTCTTGGTATCCTGAAAGATGCGATGGGAAGAAAAGTGGCCATTCTGGGAGACATGGGAGAACTGGGAGAGAATGAAAAAGAGCTGCACAGGGAAGTCGGAACTTTCGCGGGAAATTGTGGCATTGATCTTCTGATCTGTGTGGGAACCCTGGCAAAAGAAATTGCCGAAGCGGCAAAGGAAAGCAGCATACAAGCGGAAAAACAGCTGAAAGCCGTATCCTTCGATACACTGGAAGAACTTCTGATGCATCTGGGAGAACAGGTGAAACAGGGAGATACGATCCTTGTGAAAGCATCTCATTTTATGAATTTTGGAAAAATAGTGGAAGCATTACAAAAATAAAATATAGTATGCAACAAAAAAGAACGGGTCACCGGTATTAAACCAGTGGCTCGTTCTTTTTCAGTGTTTCGAGAATCAGTGTTCTCGTATACTCACCGATATGTTTTTGGTCCTCTTTGGAAAGTTCAGATGGACGGAATGGTTTGCAGTATTCCAGAACTACATGGTTTTTTCGAATCTTCGGAAATTGTTTTTCAAAGATCGATACGGTGTTGTTCATAGCAATCGGGACAATCAGACAGTCAGTTTTAGTTGCCAGACGAAAGCTTCCTTCATGGAATTCCAGAAGTTCCAGATCGCTTTCATTCCTGTTTCTGGTGCCTTCCGGGAAGATGCAGACAGAGATACCGGACTTGATCAGCTCGATCCCAGACAGGATGGTTTTCAGTCCTTTTTTTATATCTTTCCGGTCAAGGAAGAGACAGTGGAGATAATGCATCCAGTTTGAAAGCAGAGGTATCTTCTCCATCTCAGCTTTGGCAATATAGCCGGTCAGCCGCGGGCAGCGGGTGTAGGTGAGAAGAATATCAAAAAAACTTCGGTGGTTGCCTATATACAGAACGGCTGCATCCGTCGGAACCAGTTCTTCGCCAATAACAGTAACTTCTACACCGGTCAGCCACAGGATAAAACGGAAAACTGACTGGATCAGATGCAGAGAGCTGATATCCTTTTTGTAGGGGTTGAATTTACCGATGATCCATTCAACAATAAGGATAGGAATTGAGAGGATCAGAAACCCGATAACAGTAATGCATACTAAAAGAAATCTTATCATATGTGCCTCCATATACATGAATTCTCAGATGGATGTTTCGCGTATGAAGATACGAAACATCACTGCAGTACACTTATTATATAGGAATTTATGGAAAAAATCCACATAAAATAATAAGGATCAATCGTGGGGGGATGCGGATGAACAGGAGTATGGTATTGTTGCTTCTGATTGTTGTGCTGGCAGGAAGTATCTGGGGATGTGGAAGGATGCGGCAGAAGAAGGAAAAAGAACATGGAGTAGAATATACGGTGTTGGGGGAAGACCAGATACCTGACGAGATCCGGAAAGTAGTGGATGTAAAAAAGCAGGAAGAATTTCAGATGACATATCAGGAAGAGGATATGCTGTATCTGTTACAGGGGTATGGGATTCAGAGCAGTGGAGGGTACAGTATCCGTGTGGAAAAAGTCAGCGAAAATGATACGGAACTTCATGTAAAGACAAAACTGATCGGTCCGAAGGGGAAAGATGGAGGAACGGAGGGGATATCTTGTCCGTATCTTGTGATCAAAGTGGAAAACCGTCACAAAAAAGTAGTGTTTGATTAGGAGGGAGTATATGGAACTGCGAAAAAAAAATTTGCATATGATGCAAAAGAAAAGCGAAGCTCAGAATCAGATTACTTTTGATGAGGATTATAATGTACCGGATCAAAAAGCGGATATCGGTCAGATCATCCAGAAGAAAGGCGAGGTGGAGATTGAACAGGTCCAGGTGAGCGAAGGAAAAGCTGTGATTCAGGGACAGTTGATTTTCCGGCTTTTGTATGTGGCAGACAATCCGGGAAAAACAGTTTCCAGTCTGGAAGGAAAGCTTCCGATCGAAGAAACATTGCATCTGGATAAGGTACAAAGCGGGGACAAAGTTTGCTTAAAGTGGGAGATTGAAGATCTGACGATTCATCTGATTAATTCCAGAAAGCTGAATGTGAAGGCAATCGTGGAATTCCTGGCAGTTGTGGATGAGGAAAAGCAGATATCGATACCGGTGGAACTGAAAGGAGAAGAAGAGATTTCCGCAAAGAAAAAGACGATCAGGGTTCTGACACTTGGTGTACATAAAAAAGACACCCTGCGAAAGAAAGAGGAAATTACGATTGCTTCGAACAAGCCGAATATTCACCAGATTCTGTGGAAGGATATTCAGGTACGGGGGCTTGAGATGCGGGCCCAGGAAGGAAAGGTGACAGCGAGGGGGGAATTGTCAGTATTTGTGCTGTATGTGTCCGATGATGAGGCCAATCCGCTGCAGTGGCTGGAACAGACTATGACATTTTCCGGTGAGCTTTCCTGTACAGGATGTACGATAGATATGATTCCATATATTGATACCACGATGTTGCAGTCCAGTCTGGAGATCAAACCGGATGCGGACGGAGAGGAACGGGTATTTCTTGTGGATGTGGTGTTGGAACTGGATATCAGGCTTTATCAGGAAGAAACAGAAACGATACTTCTGGATATCTATACGCCGAAACTGGAATGTATTCCGCGGTGCGAAACGCAGATGCTGGAACAGCTGGTAGTAAGAAATGCTGCCAAATGTCGTGTCAGTGACCGGATATCTGTGGAAGAAGCCCAGGGAAAGATTCTTCAGATCTGTCATGGAGAGGGCAGCGTGAAGGTGGATAGTGTGCACCGGGCAGAGCATGGGATTCAGGTGGAAGGAATTGTACAGGTAAGGATTCTTTACAGTATCAGTGACGATGAGATGCCGTTTTATTCGATGGAAACTGTGATACCTTTCTCTCAGATGATCGAGGGAGAACAGGTCAATGGACAATATGGTTATCAGCTGCAGGCTGATTTGGAACAGCTGTCGATGATGATGTTAGACAGCAGTGAGATTGAGGTGAAGGTGGTACTGAATCTGAATGCCTTGCTGGTAATGCAGTGGGAGGAAGACCTCATACAGGAGATCCAGACGCGGGAGCCGGATCAGAAAAAACTGGAAGAACTGCCTGGAATCGTATGCTATGTGGTACAGCCCAGGGATACTCTGTGGGATATTGCAAAAATGTTTTATACTACAATGGAGGCTATCCGGAAATTGAATGATCTTGGAGAAGGGGAAGTCAAACCGCGCCAGACACTTCTGGTGGTGAAAAACAGCGGGTGTAACTGAGAAAAAAACTCCAAAAGTGCTGCTTGAATTTTTGAAGAAAACAGTGTAATATATTTTTACATGAATATTGTATACAAAGTACATAGTTGCACGACTTGTGATCTGCTTATCTGATGTTACGGAACAACATCGGAAAACAGAAAGAAAAAGACAGGTGCAGAAGAAAAGGAGCAGAAAGGATGCGTTTACAGGCTTTTGCGAAGATCAACCTTGGGTTGGATGTGTTAGGAAAACGGGAAGACGGATACCATGAGGTCCGCATGATCATGCAGACAATCCGTATGTATGATCAGCTGGATATGCGAAAGAGTGTGGAGCCGGGGATTCATCTGACAACCAATAAAAAATATATCCCGGTGGATGAAAATAACCTGGTATGGCGGGCGGCGAAACTGATGATGGATACCTGTGGAATCATAGAAGGTGTAAGTATCCATCTGCATAAAGTGATTCCGGTGGCAGCAGGTATGGCAGGGGGAAGTTCTGATGCGGCAGCGACGCTGGTAGGCATGAATCGCCTGTTTCACTGTGGACTATCCAAAGAAAAACTGATGGAACTTGGTGTGCAGATCGGTGCGGATGTTCCGTACTGTGTGCTTCGAGGAACTGCACTGGCAGAGGGAATTGGAGAAAAACTGACGGTACTTCCGCCGATGCCGGATTGCTGGATACTGATCGGAAAACCAGGGATCAGTGTATCTACAAAATATGTATATACAACACTTGATCTGAATACGGATACGGTACATCCGGATATCGACGGGATGAAAAAGGCACTGGAAGACGGAAATCTGTATGGCATTACGGAACGGATGGGAAATGTCTTGCAGGATGTGACGATTCCCGCCTACCCGGAAGTGGAAAGAATCAAGGAACAGATGAAGACCTTGGGAGCGGTGAATGCGATGATGAGCGGAAGCGGTCCTACGGTATTTGGAATTTTTGACAATGAAGAAAAAGCACAGGAGGCGTGTCAGAAGCTGTGGGAGAGCGGATCATGCCAGCAGGTATTTCTGACGGTACCATTTAACAACTATGGAGGAAAAACAATCGATGGCGAGTGATTTGCACCTGGAGATGAATGAATATCTGCCACTGCGGGATGTGGTTTTTAATACGCTTCGTCAGGCAATTCTCCGAGGCGAACTGAAGCCCGGAGAACGTCTGATGGAAATCGCACTTTCTCAGCGACTGGGGGTCAGCCGTACGCCTGTACGGGAGGCTATCCGAATGCTGGAACAGGAAGGTCTGGTGATCATGATTCCCAGAAAAGGTGCACAGGTGGCTGAGATTTCCGAGAAGGATCTGAAAGATGTGCTGGAAGTCCGTCTGGGGCTGGAAGAACTGGCGGTACGGATCGCGTGCCAGAGGATCACAGAAGAAGAACTGGAAGAACTGGAACAGGCTGTGAAGGAATTCGAGGAAGCAATGAAAGAAGACAATCTTGGGGTGCTTGCGGCAGCGGATGTAAAGGTACATGAAGTGATCTATGGAAGTACCCATAACAAGCGACTGGTACAGATCATCAGCAATATCCGGGAACAGATGTATCGCTATCGTGTGGAATATCTGAAAGATGTGGAGAGCCGTAAGACCCTGGTGGAAGAACACTATGCTGTATACAGGGCACTCAAAGCCAGAAATCAGCAGCAGGCAGTGAAAGATATCTGCATTCATATTGTCAATCAGCAGAATGCGATTCTGCGAAGCCTGGAGCAGATGAATAAAGAAGAACAGGAAAAGTAACTATTCAGTAGCCACTGTCCCGCGAGGTGTTTTGACATGAATATGTCAAAATCCCGAGACATACAAGCCAAAATGCCATCACCGAAGGTGATTTTTTATGCATTTTGGCTGGTAACTGTGAAGGTACTTAACAGTTACCAGGAAAAGTAAAATAAGGAAACAGAGAAGCAGAAAGATGGGAAGATCATTAGAGTCTTCCTGTTTTTCTGTTTTTTTGCTTATTTTACATGTTCGGGTTTTACGGGTATAGAACCGGAAGAACCGGGGAGAATAAGGAGAGTGAAAGAAAGGAAGGAAAAGGATGACAGATGGAACACCGGTAACAAAAAATCTGGAAGAAAACGAGGTCTGGTTTCGAAGCCGCTGCGAAGGGTGTTCGGATATTAAACTCCAGCCCATGAGACTCGGGAAAGACGGCAGCGTCTCTGCGCTTGCCATCTATGTGGAAAATACCGTACCGAATCTGATCCTGGAAGAATCGGTGCTTGGACGGATGTTTATCGACATGGCGGGGAAAGATCCGAAAGAAGTGTATCAGGCAGTGGAAGCAAACAGCCTGGGGCTTTCGGAAGCACAGCCACTGCAGACCCGGGAAGAAGGGATGAATGCAATGCTGGCAGGGAATCTGCTTCTTCTGGTAGAGGGATATGATAAAGGGCTGAAAATCGGAAGTAAGGGATATCCCGCACGCTCTGTAGATAATACAGATACAGAAAAGGTGCTGAGGGGATCAAACGAAGGATTTACCGAGTCGGTAAAAACCAATACAGCACTGATCCGAAAAAGAATCCGGAGTACAGATATGAAAGTAGAAGAGCTGACCGCAGGTGTCCGGTCAAATACAAGGCTGGTACTGGTATATATGAAAGAGCTGGTATATCCGGAAGTGCTGGAACAGATCCGGCGGGGCATTGATCAATTTGTAATTGATGGGGTTCTTGACAGTGGAATCATTGAGCAGCTGACAGAGGAGGACTGGGTGTCACCGTTTCCACAGTTTCAGACTACCGAACGACCGGATCTTGCTGCGATGGAAGTACTGGATGGAAGAGTTGTTCTGTTGTGTGACAATTCACCGGTAGCATTGTTGCTCCCCAGTGTATTTCAGGATTTTATGAATGTGACGGAGGATCGTTATAACCGGTTTGAGATTGCCTCTTTTGAACGGGTAATCCGATATGCGGCGATGATCTTTTCTTTTTTGTTATCCGGAACATATCTGGCAGTGATTGGGTTCCATACGATGATCCTGCCGACCAATCTGATTCTGTCCTTTGCAGAGTCCCGGCAGGGGGTTCCATTTCCAAGTCTTCTGGAAGTATTGTTTATGGAACTGGCATTTGAACTGATCCGTGAGGCGGGGATTCGGATGCCTGGAGCTTTAAGTGGAACGATTGGTATTGTAGGAGGGCTGATCATCGGTGATGCGGCGGTGAGTGCCAATCTGGTGAGTCCGATGGCGGTGGTGATCGTGGCGTTAAGTGCATTGAGTTCTTTTGCTATACCGAATGAAGAATGTACTTCGGCATTCCGGCTGATCAAATATGGTTTTATTCTGCTTGGAGGACTGTTGGGCATGTATGGAATCGTACTGGGGCTGTATCTGCTTCTGGGACATCTGGCCCGGCTGACCAGTTTTAAGATTCCATATCTGATGCCATTTATCGGAAAAGATATTGCCGGATATCAGGACGAACGAGATCTTCTGGTGCGGGCACCGATGAGGAAAATGCGGTATCGTCCGATCTATACGCGAAGATCCCAGAGAGTTCGCTTAAGGGAAAAATAGAAAAATGAGGAGTGACGGAGGCAATGTTTGCAGAGAATAATAGAATCTCATGGTCGCAGATGCACTGTCAGTGCTTGCTTGCGGCACTGGGCATGGGATTGATATGGGGAATTCCGGAATTTACCGGAAGAGAAGGAGCAGTCGGAATCCTGATCGGCGGCATACTTCTCGTCCTGTGGAGCGGAATCCTTCGAAGGCAGATGACAGTATTCCGGGATCCGATCCGGTATCTGGGAAAAGTTCCCGCCTGGCTGATAGCTGGAATCTGGGAGAGCTATCTGGTGCTTACCGGTGGATGGCTGGTGGGAAAAGTCGGGCATCTGGCAGGAGAATATCTGGTTTCCGGAGTGCCTGAGACATTACTTTCCCTTATTTTTGTTCTTGCGGCACTGGGAGGATCCCATCATGTACAGGCACGGGGGCGGCTGGCGCAAATCTCATGGGGGGTTGCAGCATGGCTGGGAGGGATCTTGCTGTTGCTGGCTGCAGTTCAAAACAGTCCCTCTCTGGAGATGGTGTGGGGCGATCAACATCTGGAAACAACAGGGTTTGACTGGAAACGGAGTGTGAAAAGCATCGGAAAATATGTGGCATACGGATCTGGCATCGGTCTGATGACCTGGCTGACGGTACAGGTTCGTGACAGCAAAGAAAAAAGAAAAAAAGAAGGACTTGCGCCGGCCATTGGTCAGTTATCCCTCTGGTTTCTGACGGGAGCGGTGCTTCTCACTGTCAATTTTGGAACAGATGCAACAACTATGAATACCTGTCCGATTCTGGAAGTGATGGCGGGCGTGGAGCTCCCCGGTGGCTTTTTAAGACGGGTAGATTTGATTTTTTTAAGCATACTATTGTTTTCGCTGGTCTTTTTGCTGGGCAGTATCTTCTTTTACAGCAGCTATGTGGCAGACAGGATTCATATTTCTATTGGCCGTCTTCCGTCAGCGATTCTTTGTTTTTTACTGGGAACAACAGCACAGGAGCAGTGGAACTGGAGTCGTCAGTACCCGAAGATGTTAAGCCGGGTCTATCTGCCCGTATGTTTGATGATGACGGTCTGTGCAGCATGGGCGAGGAGAAAATCTTATGGAAAAAGATAAAGAAAGGCAGAGCATCCGGACTGGAGTGAAACTTCTGTTTTGCCTGCTTGTATCCGGATTTGTTTTTCTTATTGCCTGTCAGGCGGTGGAACCGGAAAAACGGGCGTATCCGCAGGTGATCGGCATCGACTGGCAGAAAGAAGAACAAAGGTATACAGTGTGGATGCATATGGCATCTCTTGCCGAAGACACCGGGCAGAGGAAACAAAGCGCAGAGACGCAGCCGGGAAACGAACTGTATTTTACCGGTTCGGATGGGGCGCAGATCCATACTGCTTATGAAGCGACCAGGGAACAGTATCTGGATATCGGACATGTAAAAGCAGTAATTTTTGGTACCTCTCTCCGGGAAAACAGGGAGAGATTAAGAGAAGTGCTTACGGGAATGGAGTCGGAGAGCAGCCTAGGAAACAGTCTCTGTATTTTCACAACAGACAGTCTTTCGGAACTGTCGCAGGCTGTGGAAGAGCAGGGGATCTCACTGGGAGATTTTCTTACCGGGTTGTATGAAAATCGTACCGATTCATCGGCACAGGCACCGGTGAGACTTGCGGATCTTTACCGCTCCTGTCATACAGATACCGCCCTGCCTCAGATACCAGGTATTACAGTAAAAGATCGGGTATTGATGGTAGAGAAAAAATAGCACCGGGAGACATAAATGTTTGCAGAAAACAGTTATCCTGTATATGAAGCAGAAACTTGTAGTATATCCATTGTGAAAATCTCTGGGAGATAGTATAATCAATTGTGAAAGTATAACAAAAATGAGAAAAAATTAAAAAAAATATAGATAAAATGCCCATGGAACTAAATTAGATGATTCGGACCATGGCAATGTTTGGGAAAAAACGGGAAGATAAGAGGAAGAAAAATGAGAGAACAACGCAGTCAGGAATTGTGGCAGCAGATTGGAGAAGTATGGCATTTGAGCCTGCCAGCTATTCTGACACAAATTACAACAATAGCCATGCAATATATAGATTCTGCGATGGTAGGAGCACTGGGAGCAAATGCTTCTGCTGCGATCGGTCTGGTAGCAACAACTACCTGGTTGTTAGGCGGAATTACTTATGCGATAGCAGCGGGATTTTCCGTACAGGTCGCACATTATATTGGAGGGAAAAAAGAGAAAGAAGCCAGACAGGTGGTATGCCATGGTCTGCTGGTTGCACTTCTGGTATCAGGAATTTTGTGTCTGATCGGACTTTCCATCAGCGGAAGACTGCCGGTGTGGCTGGGCGGTAATCCGGAGATCCGGAAAGATGCATCGGCGTATTTTATGGTCTATGCGCTGATGGTACCGTTTTCACAGATCAATTCCCTGAATTCGTCTTTCCTGCAGTGCAGCGGAGATATGGTGACACCAAGTATCCTGAATGCAATCATGTGTGTGTTGGATGTGATTTTCAATGCACTTCTGATACCAAGATTCGGAGTTATGGGTGCCGGGATGGGAACAGCGCTTGCCTGTGCATGCGTCAGCCTGACCATGACGGCGCGGTGCTGTATCCACAATGAAAAACTGCATCTCAGGAGAACGGAAGGGTTTCACTATGATCCGGAGATATTAAAGAGAGCATTCCGGATCGGAACGCCGGTGGCAGTGCAGGAAATAGCCATAAACAGTGCGATGGTGGCAGCCACAATGATCATCGCCCCATTGGGCGCTGTTTCTATTGCGGCAAATTCTTTTGCAGTGACAGCGGAGAGTCTGTGCTATATGCCGGGATATGGTATTGGGTCGGCGGCAACAACACTGGTTGGGAGAAGCGTGGGTGCAGGTGAGACGAAACAGGCAAAAAGGTATGCGAATATCTGTACAGCGATGGGTGCATGCTTCATGGCTGCAACCGGAGCGATCATGATGCTGATCTGTCCGATTGTATTCCGGGTATTGACACCGGATCCATCCGTACGGACGATGGCGGCACAGGTACTTCGTATCGAACTTCTGGCGGAACCATTGTTTGGAGCATCTATCGTGGCAGCAGGAGCACTTCGTGGCGCAGGTGATACTTTTGTTCCAAGCCTTATGAATCTTGGAAGTATCTGGATCGTCCGGCTGGGTCTGGCAATGATTCTTGTAAAAAGTCTGGGGCTTCACGGTATGTGGATCGCTATGGCGGTGGAACTTTGTGTTCGTGGCTGTCTGATGTTATATCGGCAGAGAACCTCAAAATATTATGATCTCTATAAAAAGGAAACTGCCACAGAAAATGTGTAAAGAGATAAAAGAAGCCATATCATCCTGTGAAAGATGATATGGCTTCTTTTTACAGAGGACAACGTTCAGGAATCCGTGAATACAGGGAAATCTGATATCGTTGCACAAACAGTTTTGCTTAGATATTCAGCATATCACTGAAGACTTTCAGTGCACCGTCGGTATCATGAGCCAGAACACGTTTTGCAAGAATTTTACCAAGCTGTACGCCTTCCTGGTCAAAGCTGTTCAGATTCCATACAAAGCCCTGGAACATGATTTTGTTTTCAAAGTGAGCTAACAGGGCACCTAAAGATGCCGGTGTCAGTTTGTCTCCTACAATGATGCTGGAAGGACGTTTTCCTTTGAAATTTTTGTTCAGATTTTCGTCTTCTTTACCGCAGGCAAATGCCACGATCTGGGCAGCTACGTTTGCACACAGCTTCTGCTGGCTGGTGCTGCTTTCGATATCCACATCTACACCCAGCTGGCTGTTTTTGAAGCCGATGAACTGCAGTGGAACGATGTCAGTTCCCTGATGCAGTAACTGGTAGAAAGAGTGCTGTCCGTTGGTTCCCGGTTCTCCGAAGATGACCGGTCCGGTTACATAATCTACCGGTTCACCGAAACGGTTGACAGATTTTCCGTTGGATTCCATGTCACACTGCTGCAGGTGTGCCGGGAAACGGCTCAGTGCCTGAGAGTATGGCAGAACTGCTGTGGAAGGATATCCCTGTACATTTCTTTCATATACGCCGATCAGAGCATCCAGCATATCCGGGTTTTTCAACAGATCACGGTTGGTAGCCAGTTTGTCTTCGGCTGCTGCACCATCCAGAAGTTCTGCGAAAACTTCCGGTCCGAAAGCCAGAGAAAGGATCGCTCCACCTACACCGGATACGGAAGAGTAACGTCCTCCGATATAGTCATCCATGAAGATCGCAGTCAGATATTCATCACTCTTAGCCAGTGGAGAAGTCTCACTGGTAACTGCCAGCATGTGCTTGGAAGGATTCAGACCTGCTTTTGTCAGCGCATCCTTTACGAATGCTTCATTGGTCAGGGTCTCCAGAGTTGTACCTGATTTGGATACTACGATAAACAGTGCGTGTGCCAGATCTACAGATGCCAGAACAGCAGCTGCATCATCCGGGTCTACATTGCTGATGAATTTTGCTTCCATTTTGAAGGTATTGTTGGCTTTTGCCCAGTTTTCCAGCGCGATATATAAAGCGCGGGGACCCAGGTCACTTCCGCCGATACCGATCTGTACAACGGTTGTGAATTTCTCGCCGGCTTCGTTTACGATTTCACCGGCATGTACTTTATTAGCAAAATCAGCAGCTTTTTTCTGCTGTGCCACATAGAAGTCACGTTTGTCAACGCCGTCAACAACGACAGGATTACCCAGCTGTGTACGTGCCAGGTGATGCAGAACCATACGTTTTTCGCCGGTGTTGATTACAGCGCCGTTGTACAGCTCCTCAAATTTATCAATTAACTGTGCTTCGTCTGCCAGTTCAGCCAGAGCTGTCAGGACAGTTTCATCTACTTCTTTTGCTGCGTAATTGTACTGTAAACCTGCAGCCATTGGAGTGCTGTAGTTCTTTACACGTTCGCCACCCTGTTCTCCGGACATTGCAGTGGCAATATCCACATGATTTTTCAGTCCGGAAAGCTTATCATAAGATGAGAGGGTGTCCAGATTTTTCCATGTTGCCATAATATATTCCTCCTTATCAATAGGTGTATAATCACTATCACCATTAGTCATTATACTGAAAAAAAACAGCGATTTCAATGGATTGATGTATTTAATTCAAAAATGTCGAATTTGCAAAAAGTCAGTGGTTATTTTGCATAATTATAAAAGAAAGAGATATTGATTTTGTAGGGAAAATAGTTCAGAATATAAAGAAAAGAAACAGATCATCTGGCGTAGGTAGGGGAGAACACACTATGAAAAATAATAAATATGAGATCGATATGTGCAATGGGTCGATCATGGATAAACTGATATCTTTTGCGTTGCCGCTGATGCTTTCCGGTATTCTGCAGCTGATGTTCAATGCTGTGGATATCGTGGTAGTGGGAAGGTTCAGCGGCAGCCAGTCACTGGCGGCCGTAGGATCTACAACAGCACTCATCAATGTTTTTACCAACCTGTTTATCGGAATTTCTCTGGGAACCAATGTACTGGCGGCCAGGTTCTACGGAGCAGGAAAAACAAAAGAAATGTCAGAAACGGTTCATACGTCTATTGCACTGGCACTGATCAGCGGTGTGGCAATGGCAGTGATCGGACTGATCTTTTCCCGCTGGTCTCTGGAAGTGATGGGAACGCCGGAGGATGTGATTGCCCAGGCAACATTATACATGCAGATCTATTTTCTGGGTATGCCATTTTTCATGGTGTATAACTATGGTGCTGCCATTTTGCGGGCGGTAGGAGATACGAAGCGCCCGCTATTCTATCTGATTATTTCGGGTGTGATCAATGCTGTGTTAAATATGATTCTGGTCATTTTCTTTCATATGGCGGTGGAAGGTGTTGCCATTGCAACGGTCATTTCGCAGCTGATTTCATGTATTCTGGTACTGCGGTGTCTGTATCGGTCAGAGGGAAGCTATCAGTTGCGATTCTCAAAACTAACCATGAAAAAAGCTTATCTGATGCAGATCTTTCAGGTAGGTGTTCCGGCGGGTATCCAGAGTACGGTTATTAACTTCTCCAATGCCCTGCTGCAGTCCTCAGTCAATTCCTTCGGTTCGGTAGCTATGGCAGGGTACACGGCAGCCAACAATATCCTCGGATTCCTCTACGTATCCATCAATGCCGTAACACAGGCATGCATGAGTTTTACCAGTCAGAACTACGGTGTGGGAAAATACAAACGAATGGACAAAGTTCTGATCGATTGCCTGATTCTTTCGGTGATCGTAGGAGGTGTTCTCGGCTGCGGAGCCTATTTCGGCGGCTCCCCGATCCTCTCCATCTACACAGAGGATCCCGAAGTTATCAAAGCAGGCCTTGAGATCCTGTCTATTACAACCGTCCCCTACTTCCTCTGCGGAATCATGGATCTTTTTCCGGGAGCCCTGAGGGGCATGGGATCATCCACCGTCCCCATGATCCTGTCCGTCATAGGAACTGTAGGCACAAGAATTCTGTGGATCTTTGGAATATTCCCATCCCACAGAAGTCTCTACATCCTTTTTATTTCCTATCCGGGTTCCTGGATCATTACTATCATCATGCAGGTGATCTGTTATTACTTTGTGAGAAAAAAGACTTACGGGACAGGCAGCTGAAAAAACGGCATAACACCAGAAGGGATATAGAAGATAAAAAGAAAATAGAAAGAGAAACCACGAAAGACATACCATAAGAAAAATAAAAGACAGCTCAGCGCTGTATTCTAAATGAAGCTGAACTGTCTTTTGCACTCGTCGATCCGGTTCATCTGTGCAGTGAAATCATTTATGTAGCGACAATAGCATTTTATAATTCCCGGGACAGGATTTCTTCTTTCCGTTCCAATAACGAATCATCCCTCAAAAGCGCTTCCTCAACCGTTTCAAACCCAATCCGATCAATCATAACCGCAAACCTTTCTCCTGCGAGTCCTCTCTCACGGAACAGTAAAATCGCCTTCTCAATCACATCCATTGCCTCATCCTTAGTAGTAAACACCTTACTCAGTGCACGACCATGAGAAATCTTCTTCCCCCAGCGTCCGCCAACAAAAATTTTAAACCCATACGTTCCGTCTGTAATCGAATCGAATCTGCAGTTTCCCACACATCGACCACAGTGAATACAGACATTTTCATCAATATGTAATTTCTTATCCGATACTTTGGCAGCTCCCATCGGGCAAACTGCCTCAACACTACATTTTTTACATCCTTTACAAAGCTCTGCTTTAAAATGAGGAATTCGTTGCCCAATAATACCCAGATCATTCAGATTCGGTTTTACACAGTTATTTGGACAACCGCCTACTGCAATTTTAAACTTATGAGGCAGCTTCACATCATGATACCCCTCATAAAAACGTTTATGAATCTCCTCTGAAATCGCAAACGAATCAAGAAGTCCATACTGACAGGTGGTTCCTTTACAGGAAACTACGGGACGAACTTTAGCGCCCGTACCACCGATAGCCATACCGGCATTCTCGACAAACTCCTGAAACTCTTCCAGTTTTTCATAAGGAATACCCTGTACTTCAACTGTCTGTCTCGTGGTAAAAGTCAGAATTCCGTTTCCAAACGTTTCTGCAGCGTCTGCCATCGCCCGGTGCTGGGCAGCGGTAACTTTTCCATTTACTGTTAAAATACGGGCAGAAAAATTATCTGTCCCCTTATTATTCAAAAAACCAAGCCCTTTCAGTCTTTTTTCTTCCTCTTTTGAAAGTGTTAATGATGACATATTCTGAGTTCTCCTTTTTATAGAAATGTGGCAACTACTCAGTAGGTAGCATTCCGCGAGGCGTTTTGGCATGTTTATTGCCAAAATCCCGAGACATACAAGTCAAAGTGCCATCACCGAAGGTGATTAGAAATGCATTTCGACTCGTAACTGTGAGGCTACTGAACAGTTACGAAATATGTAAATACAGCAAGATATTAATTCAGTACAGCACGGCCGGTCTTTGCAAAACGTACGATCATTTCACGTGTCAGGCTGAAGTCTTCGTCTTCAATGATGATATCTTTCCTGTCCATCCAGAGTCCGGTGGAAAGTTCGTTGCGGTCAAGAGTGATGGAAGGATCACCGTCCAACTCTGCGTAATAGCCGATCAGGAGATCCGACGCCATTCCCCAGGGTTGGGTTTTGTAATACCGCAGATTTTTCACTCTTACTCCTACTTCTTCATAAACCTCCCGCATTACTGTTTCCTCGGCGGTCTCCCCGATTTCAGTAAAACCGGCAATCAGCGCATAATTAGGATTATTCCGTCCGGCATATTTTGTCAGCAGAATTCTTTCCCCGTCGATTACTCCGACAATAATAGCCGGACAGATTTTCGGATAAATGGTATTTCCACATTGTGGGCAGGAGAGCATCCGTTCTTTATGGGAAGGATCCGGAACAACAGGAGTTCCGCAACGTCCGCAAAAACGATTGTTCCGATACCAGTCATACAGATGAAAAGCCGTCATTGCAGCAAAAATATGATGCTTGGGCTCTCGACCGCGGATTTCCTGAAGAGAGTGGAAAGTATAAGTTTCCGGAAAGTCCAGATCCGCATCCATCACAAGAAAACAGGAGGTTTGATCCAGAGCAAACAGCCAGATCAGAGAAGTAGTGGTGGGAAACTGTGAAGAAACATTTTCCCATAGTGGAAACCGGCAGGTATTTGCTGAGAGATCTGCCAAAAGTTTTCGGTCACGGAAAGCAAAAATCAGATCTCCGTTCTGCGGAGATCTCGGAGTAAATTCATTATAAAGATGATGTGGGGTAATATCCTGAATCATAAAAATCCTTTCTGAATCTGTAAAAGTATCTGTAAAAAGACGGTATATTAGGTACATGACTATATTCTGATACACGGACGAAAACATACCTTATTACTTCACCAGGGGATAAAATCTGTTGTTTAAATTGAGTATACATGACTTGAAAGGAAAATGCAACATGAACTTGCAGTGAGTTGTGGGGTGGGTTATACTAGAGCGTGTTTGAAAAATCATTCCCGCAATCTGCACGCCCCAGTTTGGGCATATTTTGCTCGAATTCAGTTGCCGTAGCCCGCTACGGCGCCTTCATCCGGACAAAATCTCCCACAAATTGTGACGCACATCTTGCAGAAAGCCTTTTTTAAACACGCTCTAGAGTTAGTGATGAATGACGGAAATAAAAAAGCAGTATTATGTGAAAATGACTGTAAAGGAGATGAGTATAATGGGAAGAAGCAATATGTGTAATATTCATACAGCAAAGAAAACAGAACGAACGCAGGAAGAAATCACCATTTCCGGAAATCCGGCAAAACCACAGGGTGAGGATGGAGCGACAATGCTGAAACGAATGAATGAGAGTCATTCACCGGTGACATGTTGGGCGCTGGAGCACTGGCAGATTGCACCGGAAGAGGAGCTTCTGGACATTGGCTGCGGTGGTGGTGCTACGTTAAAACGGATGGGTGAGAAGATAACGACAGGCCATCTGACGGGCATAGATTATTCACCGGTGTCTGTGAAAACCTCGCTGAAAACGAATCGACAGGATGTGGAAAGCGGAAAGATGAAAGTTCTGGAAGGCTCCGTGGAAGCGCTGCCTTTTGCAGACGATGGGTTTGACAAGATCATCACGGTAGAAAGCTTTTATTTCTGGCCGGATCCACAGGAAAACCTGAAAGAAGTACGGCGGGTACTGAAAGAGGGTGGTACGTTCCTGTTGGTGGCAGATACCTATAACAAAGATGGTCTGGATCCGAAGACACTGGAAAATATTTGCCGTTTTCACCTATTTACCCCGACCGCTGAAGAATTCAGGAAACTGTTTGAAAAAGCAGGTTTCACGGACATTCAGATCCACGTAAAAGAGGGTACGGACTGGATCTGTGTAGAAGGGAAAAAGTGATAAAATGTAACTATTCAGTAGCCACTGTCCCGCGAGGTGTTTTGACATGAATATGTCAAAATCCCGAGACATACAAGCCAAAATGCCATCACCGAAGGTGATTTTTTATGCATTTTGGCTCGTAACTGTGAAGGTACTGAACA
>NZ_JALFPR010000169.1:0-17689 GCF_022785585.1 Oliverpabstia sp.
GTTACTGTTCACTCCGTGCCCAGCAACACGCTGCGCGATGCACAGAATTTATGCTAATCGCATAAATTCGCGCGATATGTCTCGGGTTTTCTGTGACCTTCGCTCACAAAAAACACCTCGCGGGATATTACCAGTGAACAGTAACTATTATTTTACTGCTCCGTTTACCACGCCGTTGATAATCTGTTTCTGACAGATCAGATAGAAGATCAAAATCGGCAGCAGTGCCAGCAGATAAGAGGCGAATGCCAGGTTATAATTAGTTCCGAACTGAGTCTGGAAGTTTAACTGCGCCAGTGGTAACGTATTTTTTCCTGTTCCGGACATGATAACCAGAGGTGTCATAACATCGTTCCAGGTACTCATAGCAGTCAGTACAGCAACGGTTGCATGCATTGGCTTCATGATCGGGAAAATGATATTCCAGTAAGTACTCCATGTAGTAGCGCCATCCACACGTGCTGCTTCTTCCAGTGCCAGTGGAATATTTTTCAGATAACCGGAATATAACAGGATATTCATTGGCATAAAGAATACCACATACAGTACGATAACACCAAAACGATTGGCAATTCCGATCTGCGCAGTCTGTTTTACCAGAGGCATCATCAGAATCGCAAACGGTACGAACATACCACTTACAATATACAGATACGCAAAATTATAAAACTTTTTATTTGCCATACTTCTTCCAATCGCATACCCCGCCAGAGAATGGATCAGAATAGCAAGGATCACGGTCACGATCGTAAGCAGTAAACTGTTCCCCAGAGAATGCCAGAAATCAGTTACCTTCATCGCTTCCGAAAAGTTCGCAAAACTCCAGGTTTTCGGAAATGCCAGTGCTCCGGCGATATCATTTGTCATCTCAGACGGCTGTTTGAACGCAATGATCACTGCCATATACAGAGGAAAAAACACGGTGAGACAGCCGATGATCAGTAAAATGGTAATCGGCCAGTTGACTTTTGCTGTCTGATTATTTGTTTTCTTACTCATTATAACTGTTCCTCCTTCTTACCCATTACTGTCATCTGGAATGCAGAGATTGCCACGATAACGACAAAGAAAAGAACCGCGTTGGCACTCTGGAAACCAAACTGTCCACCACTCATACCATTCTGGTAGATCAGGTAAGAGATGGACTCTGTACTCTGGGACGGACCACCTTTGGTCAATGCCATAATCTGGTCAAATACCATCAGGAAGTTTTTCATACACAGCACCATATTAATCGTAAAGAATGGAATAATCAGCGGAAATGTAAGGTCTTTGAACCTTCTCCATCCGGTGGCTCCATCGATCGCACCGGCTTCATACACATCTTCCGGCACGGTCTGCAGACCGGAAATATAGATGATGGTATTCATTGCAATTGCCTGCCATGCACCTACAATAACGATACCAAACCATGCAGTACTTTCTTTTGCCAGAATACTGGAACTCAGCCATTCGATTCCTGCTGCCTGACCAGCTACCGGAAGAATATAAGTAAAGAAGAAACTAAAAATATAACCGATAACCAGTCCACCAAGAATATTCGGGATGAAATAGATTCCTCTCAGCACCGTTTTTCCTTTAATTTTCGCATTCAGTCCCAGTGCCAGAAGCAGACTGATGACATTTACAATGATCGTACAAACAATTGCATATTTAAAAGTAAATAGGTAAGATCTTCCCACGCGGGCGTCGGTAAACAGATCTTTGTAGTTTCGAAGTCCGACAAAATCATAGGTTCCATATCCTTTGAAATTTGTAAAACTATAGATAAAACCTTTGATCAGCGGTAATGTGTTAAAACAGAAAAACAGCACCAGTACCGGAATGGTAATCAGGAGAAACGTGCGCTCTCTGTCGTTGGTTTTCCCTTTCTTATTCATCGTTCTTATCCCCTTTCCTAGTTGTTACTTCCGTTTTCTTTTTCGTAATCCTGTACTTTCTGAATCAGATCACGGTTGTAACGAACCCACTCAGTATCAAATTTCTTCAGGAATTTGTCGGTAGCATTTTCGCTGTCATCCAACAGATAGGTCTGAATCATCGCATCTACGGACATTTCACTGGGATAATGATGATCCTGATAGTCCACCAGTTTTCCTTCGTTGATGTATTCTTTCATACCATCCAGCATAGACGGCAGTTCGAAATCGCCTTTTTTACATGGCACGGCACTCTGATCATCAATGTATGACTGTACATTTTCATCTTCCATAAAGAAACGCAGTACTTCATATGCTTCTTCTTTGTGTTCGCAGTTTTTCATAATGGAAAACTGTAAGTCGTTACCGGAGTTTAACACATTTTCTTCTGCATTGTTGCTTGCCGGAAATACAAAGGAATCAATGTTCATATCCGGATTCACTGATTTGATCTGAGGAACGGCATAACTTCCGATCACAAACATCGCAGACTCACCTTTGGCAAATGCTGTACACGCATCGTTGTATCCGTATGCTGCCGGATTATCCTGGGCATATGCCAGAAGCGCTTTTTCTTTCTCTGCCACTTCTCTGTAATTATCGGTAAATGTGGTATTCCCTTTATTTACCTCCGAGCACACATCAGACGGAGCCAGATCTACAGCGATCGCATTCCACGGAGCCAGACAGGTCCAGGAATCTTTGAATCCAAAATACAGCGGCTGAATTCCTTCAGCTTCGATTCTTTCACACAAAGCAGTAAATTCATCCCATGTGGTTGGAATCGTCCAGCCATGTTCTTCAAACATATCCTTGTTGTAAAGGACACCGGCCGCATTGGCCATGTACGGCATTGCATAAACTCCGTCCATCGGCACATATTCCAGTTCTTTATCTGTCTCAAGATACGCTTCTTTAATATCATCGAGCCCGTCAAAATCCGAAATATCCATTAACATATCAGAATCAAGGAAATTAGAGTAGTTTACATCACCGCCGATTCCGATGATATCCGGATAATCCTCACGAATAAATCTTGTTTTTAAAATAGTCATGGCATCGTTCGGAGAATCGATAACCAGTTCTATATTGTCGTGTGTCTCATTGAATTTCTTTTCCAGCTCTTCAAATACATCTACGGCTTCCGGTTTGTACTGAACAACTTCAATTTTAACTTTTCCGTTTGTTTGTTCTTTTCCACATCCGGAAAGCATTGTTCCAACTGCCATCACGCCGGTCATTCCAAGACAAAGTGCTGCTTTTCCACGTCTTTTCATTTTCCATAATTCCTTTCCTTATTTATCCTATAAACCGTTATGAATTCTAGTTAGTTTTGTCTGGTTTTGCAACACGTTTACAAAAACACCAATATTTTGTACAATATTTTTCCTCGTTTTTTGTCTATTATATCCAAAAAATAATTTTATTATCCTTTCCAAATCACGTATAAATTATTGTTTTTTGTATAGAATGTTGGTAGTATCGGTTCTTTTCTTCTCCCATCAAAGATTTTCAGACAATTCACAGAGCAGCAACGTGAAAATAGTTTCATTTTAATGTTTTCCATACATACTCGTTGATTTTTTCTATAGATAGCTTATAATAAAAATAGTATTATTACTGATACTTGTTTATTTATGTGAAAGGAGCTTTTATGCAGACACTAACCCGCAAAGAAGAACAGATTATGCAGGCTGTATGGCAAATCGGTCACCCCTGTCTGATATCTGAGATTCTGAAAAAAGATGTAACATTGAAAAGAAATACTGTTGCACCCGGTATTATCACACTGACAAAAAAAGGATATCTGAAAGTAGATTCCATCGGTAAGTCCATGACACGCACCGGGAGAGCCTATGCACCACTCATAGATCAGCATGCATACAATGAACAGAAAAAACTGATTCAGTGTGTAGTAGACAGCCCGACAACAAAAGGCGGTATTTTGAATTATATTCAGTCACTGATTGATACCAATCAGGCAGACGACGCCTTCAAAACAGCTTTAAAAGAAAAGATTGAGAAATAGCAGTATTTAGTTTTATGAAAGAAGAAATAGAATATATACAAAAAAGAACCGACGATTTCTGATTTTGTTTTTTCAGAAAATACAAATCAGAAATCATCGGTTTTTCGTTTTATTACTTTACTTAGCGTAACTGTTCAACACTCTCACAGTTACTCCTGTTTTTAATGATGGAACAGACGGATACCGGTGAATGCCATTACCATATTGTACTTATCACAGCACTCAATCACGAGATCATCGCGGACAGATCCTCCAGGCTGAGCAATATAAGCAACACCACTTTTATGTGCACGTTCAATATTATCTGCAAACGGGAAAAACGCATCAGATCCCAGCGTAACACCTGTCAGCTGATCCAGCCATGCACGCTTCTCTTCTCTTGTGAATACTGCAGGTTTTTCGGTGAACGATCTCTCCCAGTTTCCATCACCGATCACATCCATGTATTCCTCACCCATATAAACATCAATCGCGTTATCACGTTCTGCACGGGTAATACCCTCTTTAAACGGCAGATTCAGTACCTGTGGACTCTGGCGCAGCCACCAGTTGTCTGCTTTCTGTCCGGCCAGACGGGTACAGTGTACACGGGACTGCTGTCCGGCGCCTACACCGATGGCCTGTCCGTCTTTTACGAAACATACAGAGTTAGACTGGGTGTATTTGAGGATGATCAGAGAAATCTTCATATCTCTCTTTGCCTCTTCGGTCAGTTCTTTGTTATTTGTCACCAGATTGGAAATCAGTTCATCATCAATTGCCAGTTCCTGTCTTCCCTGTTCAAAAGTAACACCAAACACTTCTTTATGTTCCAGTGGAGCCGGTACATAATCCGGATCAATCTGAATCACATTATAATTTCCTTTTTTCTTCTGAGACAGAATCTCCAGAGCTTCCGGTGTATAACCCGGTGCAATTACACCGTCAGATACCTCTCTCTTGATCAGCAGGGCGGTATCTTTGTCGCATACGTCAGACAGAGAAATAAAATCACCGAAAGAAGACATACGGTCTGCACCTCTTGCTCTTGCGTAAGCACAGGCAATCGGAGAGAAGTTTTTCCAGTCCATATCATCTACCCAGTAGATTTTTGCCAGTGTCTCACTTAACGGAAGTCCCACGGCAGCCCCTGCCGGGGATACATGTTTAAAAGAGGTTGCTGCCGCCAGACCGGTTGCCTGTTTCAGATTGGATACCAGCTGCCAGCCATTAAAAGCATCCAGAAAGTTAATGTATCCAGGCTTTCCGGAAAGCACTTTGATCGGAAGTTCCGATCCGTCATTCATATAGATTCTGGAAGGTTTCTGATTCGGGTTACATCCATACTTTAACTGTAATTCTTTCATTGTGCTTCTCCCTCTCTTATTTATTTTTATTTACAATTCTTGTCTCGCAGGTACCGTCTGCAATATCGATATAACGTACAAACAGAGATACTTTATTTTCTTCATTCAGGCTTTCCCATAACAGACCGGTAAATTCATCAATCTCATTCGGAATTGCCACAAGCTTCGGTTCTCCTTCAAAACTGGGCAGCGGATTGCCATCGCCCATATATGTATGAATAAAATGTCCTTCCCCTGCAAGTGCTGTTCCATAAGAGAATGTATAACGGTTACAGGAGTCCGGATTTCCATTATTGCTTTTTACGATAGACATTGCATAATCAAACGCTCCGTTTTCAATATGCATCACTCCGGAGATTCGAGGAGTGTAATTTGGTGCATCCGGTTCAAATTCTCTGGATGTCAGAGCCTGCTCAAATGTCAGCTGTCTGTCCATTCCCTCATAAATGGTATCTGTCTGGTCTCCGTTGGTCACGATGGTTTTATTGCCCAGCACACGTACCGGCGCATAGATAATAAGACTGGGATCCACCAGTTTGGAAGGATCAAAGGCCTGGGTACGGATTCCCTGTCCTTCTTCTACAAAGACACGGTTTCTGCTGTTTTCACTTCTTCCCATGATGAAATAGGCCGCAACTGCTTTCGTTCCGTCTGCAGATCTGCCAATTACAATTCCTCTTCCCGGGTATGAATTTCCTCTCAGTTCCTGTTCCAATGATATCATCTTCATGAACAATTCTCCTTTTGTCTTATGTTTTGATTTTACCATGATCCGGATCGGTATAGCGAATCTTCATAACGAAAATCACTATACCCGGCTTTTCCCGTTTTCTCCATACTACGCAGAAATTATGCTGAAAATGAAAAAAGCCTACAATCCGAGCTACACTGCCCAGACGGTCGGCTTCAAACCCTTATACTCCCCGTGGTAAACTCCACTTCCGTCAGTCATATAAGTTACTTCAAAAATAGCATTTATTTTTCTTTCTGTCAACCCTCTTTTTATAATTCCGCCCTTCAGCAAACAGTGTCTTTGTATTCCTTCTTCTCCTTTTTTATAAAAACTCCGTCACATGTTTTCTGTATCGTAACGGAAACATGTTTCTCTGGCATACCGGATTCTTCCTTTTTTCCACTGCAATCGTATAGAAAAATTCTTTCCACATCTGCGTATAAAGATCTTCCTGCTGTTCCGTCTGACAAAGCCGCTCCATCTCTTCTTCCCGGAACTTTGTAACATAAAACGGCTCATTTTTCGGATGGATCACCCCCAGGCCTCGCCTATCATCAATGATCATCCAGTCTTCCGATGGCATCCGGTCTGCAAAATGTTCTGCTACCAGTGCCACCACATTTCCCTTTGGCTCCATATGTGCAACATAAATCCCGGGGTCGATTCTCGTAAACCGCAAAATTTCCCGAAAAAAATGTCTTTCATTCGATACCTGTCGGCTCAGTTCAAAGATCTGCATCACCGATTCTTCTCTCAGACACTCGGTTACTTTCCCTCCCACAGCAAATCCTATCCTCAGAAAACGATAAATATCATCCAGCCGCCCCGGATCATTGCTCATAGCCGCCAGATAGACCTGATAATAGGCTTTTGCAGATATTTTGGTCCGAATTGATCGAACCACCTTGTGTGCCAGCTCCGGATCCACCTCCACATGAACATATTCCGTCAGAAGGTCCATCTGTTCCACCGGTTCGATTTCCAACCTGACATTCTGACTTCCTTTTTTTGCCTCCCATACCCGGTAGATACAGGTCATCATACTCTCAAAATCTTCTTTACAGGTAAAACAATACATTTCCGTTCCCTTTCTTCTCACGCCTGCACACCAAAATCTCCGAACAACGACATCTGATGATACTCCTGCTGATTCATCAGCTGCCAGTTTTCTTTATATTCTACACTGGTCAGCTGTTTGGTGATAAAATTCTCTTCCATCGGAATCCTGTACATCATCTTTCCGTTACAGGTGATAAAATAATGCGCTCTTTTTAAAACGACACCCATCTTTTTCAGATGGTCAAAGTCCAGACTTCCGTATCTCCTTGCGCGCACGATCCTGCCCGCTGATTTTGGTCCCACACCCGGAATCCGCAGGATCCGCTCATAAGATGCAGTATTGATCTCCACCGGAAAAAGTTCCAGATGCCGGAGTGCCCACTCACACTTTGGGTCAATCTGCTCGTTAAAATTCGGTCTCTGTTCTGACAATAATTCCTCCGCATGGAATCCATAAAACCGTAGCAGCCAGTCTGCCTGATAGAGACGGTGTTCCCTTAAAAGGGGAGGTTTTTCATCAATCCCCGGGAGATCCGGGTCTTCGTTCACAGGCACATAGGCAGAGAAAAATACTCTTTTAAGATCATACCTCTGATACAGGTTCTGCGTCATGCAAAGCAGATGGTAATCTGTCTCTGGTGTTGCCCCAATGATCATCTGTGTACTCTGTCCCGCAGATGCAAAGGGTCGTTTTTTCAATTTTTCATGTTCTTTTGTTGTAATCCGGTAAACGGAAGACTCTCCGATCCGATCCGTTTGATTTCCCGTAATTTTCCTCTGCTCTTCCGAAAAAATACTGTCCGTCAGATACCGATTGGATGTGCTCCGTTCCAGATACGCACTTTTCCCCTGTGCCAGTCGGTTCGCAGCAATCGTATCCGTCACCTTCGCCATCGGCTTTAATATTGTCTGATGAGACTTGTTAGGGGCAAGTTTTTTCATTCCCTCTGCTGTCGGCAGTTCCAGGTTGATACTCATACGATCTGCCAGATAACCGGCACGCATGATCAAGTCGTCTGGTGCCCCCGGAACTGCTTTTACATGAATATATCCGTTGAAATGATATTCAGTACGGAGAAGCTGCAGCGCCTCACATATCTTTTCCATCGTATATGCCGGATTCTTTTGTACTCCGGAACTGAGAAACAGCCCTTCGATATAGTTTCTTTTATAGAATTCCACTGTCAGCTCACACAGTTCCCTGGGGGTAAATGCAGTACGCTCTGTATCGTTCGATACCCTGTTTGCACAGTATTTGCAGTCATAAACACAATGGTTCGTCATCAGCACCTTTAATAGCGAGATACATCTGCCATCCGCTGAAAAACTGTGGCAGATTCCACAGGCTTTTGAATTGCCCAGAGATCCTTTCATACCCTTTCTGTCTACACCACTTGACGTACACGCAACATCATACTTTGCCGCATCTGCCAGAATCCGCAGTTTTTCCTGTATCGACAGCCCTTGTCTCAATTCCATTTCTTTCACCTCCATCATTTCTTTTATTATACACGAATATATGTTCGGTGTAAATCTTTTTTTCGAACATTTGTACGTATTATTGTTTCAGGTGTCTGCTGAGCCTGCCACCGAAAGCTCATTTCAGATACTAAGTACGAAAAAAAGAAAAACTTCTGTCAGCGCATTCGCCAACAGAAGTTTTTCTTTTTTCACTTGTTAATGAATTAATGTAATTGTTGAAAACAGAGATGCCAGTGTATTGGCAACTGTAGACATACTCTTAATAAAAATATCCAATGCCACGCCGACAACGTCTTTTCTTGTATCACCAACAGTGTCACCGGTAACTGCTGCTTTGTGAGCAGCCGATCCTTTCCCGTGCCCTTCAAGAGCTTCACTTTCAATGTATTTTTTCGCATTATCGAAAGCTCCACCGGAGTTACCCATAAACAGTGCACGCGGAATCGCCACGATTGTGGCACCGATCAGGATACCGCCTACAAACTGCACCCCAAAGACAAATCCGCCGATTACCGGGATACAAAGTGCCAGTACAGACGGTACTACCATTTTTTTCAAAGCCTGGTTTGCAGCCATACCGATCAGTTTATTATAATCCGGTTTTACTTTTCCTTCCAGTACACCGGGAGTGGAAAGCATCTTATCACCCTCATCGGCCATCAGTTTGGCTGACTCGATAGTGTTATCAGTGAGCATCGCAGAGAAATACTCGATCAGTGCACCACCGATCAGGCCACCGGCAACCACAATGAATGATGCAATATTTAATACCGGCTCTTCTCCTTTTGCTGTATAGTTTCCTACATAAGCCACAATCAGGGATACAGCTGCAAATGCAGCTGAACCAATAGCAAACCCTTTTCCGATCGCCGCTGTTGTATTGCCTACCGAATCCAGCTTGTCCGTGATGATACGGACTTTGTGTTCCAGATGACAGGATTCTGCCAGACCACCTGCATTGTCTGCGATTGGTCCGAAAGCATCGATGGATACCGTTGCGCCTACGAAAGAGAGCATACCCAGTGCAGAAATTGCTATTCCATAAGTTCCGCTGATTTTTCCGGAGATAAACAGGGCAATACCGATGATGAGGATAGGCAGTAAGGTGGAACGGGATCCGATCGCATCACCTTTTGTGATAACGAAAGCCTCGCCCTCGATTGCCATCTCTGCCAGTTTTTTCGTCGGCTTGTATTTGTCACTGGTATAATATTCTGTAATACTTCCGATCGCAATTCCGCTGACGATACCGAGGATACTTGAGATCCACGGAGATATCCATCCACAGACCATATCTTCATATAACGGAACATTTCCAAACATCATATACGAAGCAGCCAGACCCAGGATAACCGTAATTCCTGCTGAAATCCAGGTGGCAAGATTCAGTTCTCTTGACGGATCATCTCCCATCTTCCGTATAAATGCGTAACTCAGGCCGATCAGACATCCAATCAGGCCGACACCGGCAAGAATCACCGGGAAAATAATCATACGGATAAAGGTTTCATCAGATACATTCACGATTCCATTGATAAATAAGGTAACTGCAATCATAATAGAAGCTGCGATGGTTGCAACGAAGCTCTCCAGAAGATCTGAACAGTTACCTGCGATATCATTGACATTATCTCCGATAAAGTCTGCAATAACATTTGGCACACGACTGTCATCCTCCGGCATATCATGGCGAATCTTGGCAAGAATATCAGATGAAATATCTGCCGCCTTTGTGTAGTTACCACCTGCAACCCTGTTGAACATGGCTACGATTGAACATCCCAGAGAGTATGTAGTGATTCTCATGATGGAAGGATTGCACTCCAGGTTTGCCACCAGTCCGTGACCTGTTGCGTGAGGATTCACACCCCAGATGATCAGCACCAGCAACAATCCCAGCATACCAAATGCCTGTACAGCAATGCCACTGACACTTCCACCGCTCAATGCTACTTTTACGGTCTCTCCGATAGAAAGTGATTCTCTTGCCTTGTTTGCTGTACGTACATTGGCATAGGTGGCACTCTTCATACCAATGATACAGACCAGACTGCTCATCAGCCCGCCTAGCAGAAATGTGATTCCACTTGTGGCTTCCACAAACAGACTGAATACCAGAGCAATAATGACTCCTATGATTGCGATCACCTTAAACTCTGCTTTCAAAAATGTACCCGCACCACTCCGAATGATACCGGCCATCTCTACCATCTTGTCGTTTCCCTCTTTCAGTTTCTTTACTTTGTTGAAATTAAAAAGGACAAAAACGAGAGCAACTACTACGACAGCTAACATTGCGTACCAAATAACGGAACTATCCATAAGCTCCACCCCCATAAAATATATTTTTGCAAATTACCGCCTCATCCGGTAACGATTGCCCAAATAGCTTTATACTTTTTTACAAATAAAGGTTCTTTCCACCCCTGTTAATCGCCTTTATTTTCATGAATCGACCTTCTTCCCAATTTATCATCATATTATCATATTTTCTTATATTTTTCAATAGATTCTCTTTGTATTTTTATTTATTTTACACAATACTCTTTCTTTCTTCATTTGCATTTTATCGGTATTTTGTATATTTTTTATTGTGTATCTTTATTTTTCTTGTTATTATTTTTTTCAACCTTTTGCGTATATTACAGAGCAAAAGTATCTCTTGCCACATTGTCACTGTGTGTTTTCTGTAAACGAGATGACGTACGCCTTGTGAATTTTACTCGTTGCATTACATATCAATAATCGATCCAGTGGATCGATTTTGATTATCGCAGTGCTTGCCAAATCTGCATATATGCGATTTCTCTCGCTGCTCGCGTAAATCAAAAAAGACCCCGTGGTCTGAATCACTTCAGACCCTCGGGGTCCATCTTTACGTTTGGACACAATTCATGTTTTCACATGCTTTTATATAATTTTAAATTATTTCTGATTGATTGCTGCCTGTGCTGCTGCCAGTCTTGCGATCGGTACACGGAACGGTGAGCAGGAAACATAGTCCAGACCCAGTTTGTTGCAGAATTCTACAGAACTTGGATCTCCACCGTGTTCTCCACAGATACCTACATGCAGGCTTGGATTAACCGGTTTTCCTAATTTCAGAGCCATATCCATCAGTTTGCCAACACCTACCTGATCCAGTTTTGCAAATGGATCGTTTTCAAAGATCTTAGCATCATAGTAAGCATCCAGGAATTTACCAGCATCATCACGAGAGAAGCCGTATGTCATCTGTGTCAGGTCGTTTGTACCGAAGCAGAAGAAGTCAGCTTCTTTAGCGATCTCGTCTGCAGTCAGAGCTGCTCTCGGGATCTCAATCATGGTACCAACTTCATATGTCAGGTCGCTGCCAGCTGCTGCGATTTCTGCATCTGCTGTCTCAACAACAAATTTCTTAACATATTTCAGCTCTTTGATATCGCCTACCAGCGGAATCATGATTTCCGGTTTTACATTCCAGTCCGGATGAGCTTTCTTAACGTTGATAGCTGCACGGATAACTGCGCTTGTCTGCATCTTAGCGATTTCCGGATAAGTTACAGCCAGACGGCATCCACGATGACCCATCATCGGGTTGAACTCATGCAGAGAATCGATGATAGCTTTGATCTGCTCAACAGTTTTACCCTGAGCATCAGCCAGTTTCTTGATATCTTCTTCTTCAGTAGGAACGAACTCATGAAGCGGCGGATCCAGGAAACGGATAGTAACCGGGTTACCTTCCAGAGCTTCATACAGTTTTTCGAAGTCTCCCTGCTGTTCCGGAAGGATCTTAGCCAGAGCTGCTTCTCTTTCTTCTACTGTTTCAGCACAGATCATTTCACGGAATGCATCGATTCTGTTGCCTTCGAAGAACATATGCTCTGTACGGCAAAGACCAATACCTTCTGCACCCAGCTCACGAGCTTTTTTAGCATCTGCCGGAGTATCTGCGTTTGTACGAACTTTCATAGTTCTGTATTTGTCAGCCCATCCCATGATTCTTCCGAATTCACCTGCGATTGTAGCGTCTACAGTCGGGATGATACCGTCATAGATATTACCTGTGGAACCATCCAGAGAGATTGCATCTCCTTCATGGTATTCTTTTCCAGCCAGTGTAAATCTCTTGTTTTCTTCGTCCATTGTGATATCTCCACAACCGGATACACAACAGGTTCCCATACCACGGGCAACTACTGCTGCATGAGATGTCATACCACCACGAACTGTCAGGATACCCTGTGCAGATTTCATACCGGTGATATCTTCCGGAGATGTCTCCAGACGTACCAGAATAACTTTTTCTCCTCTTGCAGCCCATTCTACAGCGTCATCAGCTGTGAATACGATTTTACCACAAGCAGCTCCCGGTGAAGCTCCCAGAGCTTTTGCCATTGGAGTAGCAGCTTTCAGAGCAGCCGCATCAAACTGCGGATGAAGCAGAGTATCCAGGTTACGAGGATCGATCATTGCTACTGCTTCTTCTTCTGTTCTCATTCCTTCATCTACCAGATCACAAGCGATCTTCAGAGCAGCCTGAGCTGTTCTCTTACCGTTACGTGTCTGCAGCATGTACAGTTTACCATGTTCTACAGTAAACTCCATATCCTGCATATCTCTGTAGTGAGTTTCCAGAGTTTTGCAAACTTCTTTGAACTGTTTGAATGCTTCCGGGAACTTCTGTTCCATCTCGGAAATATGCATAGGTGTACGAACACCGGCAACTACGTCTTCACCCTGTGCATTTGTCAGGAATTCGCCGAACAGACCGTTGTTACCTGTTGCAGGGTCACGTGTGAATGCTACACCGGTACCACAGTCATCACCCATGTTACCGAATGCCATCATCTGTACGTTAACTGCTGTTCCCCAGGAATACGGAATATCGTTATCACGACGATATACGTTAGCACGTGGGTTATCCCAAGAACGGAATACAGCTTTGATAGCGCCCATCAGCTGTTCCTTCGGATCTGTCGGGAATTCAGCTCCGATTTTTTCTTTGTATTCAGCTTTGAACTGATTAGCCAGCTCTTTCAGATCTTCTGCTGTCAGTTCAACGTCCTGTTTTACGCCTCTGTCAGCTTTCATTTTGTCGATCAGCTCTTCGAAGTATTTTTTACCTACTTCCATAACTACGTCAGAGTACATCTGGATAAATCTTCTGTAGCAATCCCATGCCCAACGAGGATTTCCGGAATGAGCTGCCAGAACTTCTACTACTTCTTCATTCAGACCCAGGTTCAGGATAGTATCCATCATACCAGGCATGGATGCTCTTGCACCAGAACGAACGGAAACCAGAAGAGGATTTTCTTTGTCGCCGAATTTCTTTCCGGTGATCTCTTCCATTTTTGTGATGGATTCCATGATCTGAGCCATGATCTCATCATTAATTTTTCTTCCGTCTTCATAGTACTGAGTACAAGCTTCTGTTGTAATTGTGAAGCCCTGCGGTACCGGCAGTCCTAAGTTTGTCATTTCAGCAAGGTTAGCACCTTTTCCACCCAGAAGGTTTCTCATGGTAGCATTACCTTCAGTGAACATATAAACCCACTTTGTTGCCATTTAAACATTCCTCCTAAAAGTATATTAAATTTCCAAACATCTCCCACCAGGAAAAGCGGAAAACATTTTCACTCATGCAGTTCGCACTCGTATACAATAATTGTAATCAAAAAGCACATTATAGTCAAGTCAAACCGAAGAAAAAAGGAAAAATACCTTAAAAATCCTTCTGTTTTTTTCAGGATTTTCGGCACGTTATTTCTTTTTCATATCCAGTACCAGATGACGTGGCAGACCATTTACCATAATTGGCTGATAATCACCCTGAATTAACGGTTTTACATAGTCAATAAAGTCTTTTGTTACATAATTGCCTTCTTTGTTTACCCATTCTCTCGGCACCAGTTTTTCCTCATTGGCGATCCGGTGCACATCGTAGATTCCCGCAGATGACATGTACGGATCATCGGATACACGGTCTATTACCACCATATTTCCATTGTAACCTTCGTCTGCCGCTTTTACTGCTGCTCCGCCTACCATAAATGCTTCTTCGATATCTACTCTGGATGCCATATGAGAAGCACTTCTTTGCAGTGTAGAGAATTCTACGCTACGAGTCTTGCATCCGATCTCTGCACCCAGGAATCCGGCGAGATAAGCTGCTGTACCCTGTAACTGTTTGTGTCCGAATGCGTCTACATAATCTCCGCCACCGGACAGTTCGCACACATACCGTCCGTCAGCCAGTTTAATTCCTTCTGAAACTGCAATTACAATAGAGCTCTTCTTCTGCAGCAGTTCTTTTACTTTTGCCAGGAAATCGTCCACATCAAAAGCGATCTCCGGAAGATAGATCAGATCCGGTCCTTCACATTCCTCTGTTTTAGCAAGCGCTGCAGCTCCTGTAAGCCATCCTGCATTTCTTCCCATGATTTCCATAACGGTGATCATTTCTTTTTTGTATGTCAGCCCAAGTGCATCACGGATTACTTCTTTTGTGGAAGCCGCAATGTATTTTGCCGCACTTCCAAACCCAGGTGTATGATCCGTCAGAGCCAGATCGTTATCAATTGTTTTCGGCACACCGAGAAATTTTTGTTTATGTCCTTTTACGATGGCATAGTCGGAAAGTTTACGGATGGTATCCATGGAGTCGTTTCCTCCGATATATATAAAGGAATCAATCTCCAGCTTGTCCAAAATCTCAAAAATTCTGTCATATATCTCCATATTTTCATGAATTTCCGGGAGTTTATAACGACAGGATCCCAAAAAAGCGGACGGGGTTCTCTTTAACAGTTCAATATCCAGATCGGAATGGATCTGTGTGGACATATCCACATACTGTTCATCTAAAAGCCCCTGAACACCATGCAGCATACCATATACTTTGTCAAATCCTCTCTCGATTGCATTTTTATACACACCTGCCAAGCTTGAATTAATTACAGATGTCGGACCTCCGGACTGTCCTACGATTACATTTCTTTTTTTGCTGGCCATTGGCATCTCCTCCTATAAATATTTTGTACGATAATACTATAATCGTCATTATACTAAATTATTATTGTATTTTCAATATTTCTTTATATATATTTACCATTATTATAGGTTTCCCGTGTTTTCTTGTTGACCTTTTGTATAATACAGGTTATTCTTATACAAGATGTTTATACATTATTTATCCATAAAACATTATCAGATATTTTGTGAACCACGACAAATCGAGGAGGAAACATCTATGGAAGGTTTTGAAGTAACTAAAATCGGCAAACATATCTTTTGTATTCTGGATGCAGGAAATTCTTCTTTCTACATGATAGAAGGTGATGAAAAAGCGGCAGTCATCGATACCGGGATTACCACCGGAAAGAAAATCATGCCACTGCTCCGTGAACTCACGGACAAACCACTTCTTCTTGTGGTAACTCATGTACATTGGGATCACATCTACCATATGGATGAGTTTGAAGAAGTTTATATGTGTCACGACGAAAAAAAAATAGAGGAAACGACGCTGCGCACCCTGACTGCTGGAAGACTGAAACCCTGGGATGAGATTCACGATATTCACACAGACTCTGTAATTTCTCTTGGTGGAACAGAGCTTCGTATCTGTCAGGTCCCCGGACACACACCGGGAAGTATAGTTATTCTGGAAACCAGGGAGAATTACCTGTTCACAGGCGATGCGATCGGAAGCGGATGTGGAGTCTGGATGCAGATTCCAGGATCAACGGATCTTAAAACATATTACGACAGTCTGATTCATCTCATGCATTGGCTGGTTGACAACGGTGGACGGATGAAGTTCTTCGGCGGTCATCATATGCAAGCCTTCGAATCTGTTGCACATCCGGTTTATAATCCACTGGGTCTCGGTGTTCTGGCTGATATGATCGACCTGGTGGGTCAGGTACTTTCCGGTGAAATCCAGGGACGTCCAAGCAATGTTTCAAGAGTATTCACCCAGGAACCATTACTTTATGCTTCGTATGGACGCGCAGAAATGCAGTATCTTCTTTCACAGAAATAGGGAACACAGTTTTCGATGTTCCATCCGAAAAAACAACGATTTCATATAGACAGCGAGGGAATTACATGAAAGAAACAATCTATACCATTCCACTAAACGATGCTTTTCATGCAGAAGATGAATGTCCTTTCTGCAGATTAGAACGGGATGCCGAGCAGCACGCTCTGGAATTCATACTTGGCAAACAGTCTTCTTATATGGAGGATGATATCCGCATGGAGACTGACCGGATCGGTTTCTGTCGTCACCATTATAAAATGATGTATGATTTTGGCAATCGTCTCGGCTGTGGACTGATGCTCAGCACACATCTGAAAAAACTGAATGAAGAGATGACCAGACAGATAAAATCCTTTACTTCCGGCAAATCTACTCTGATGGGACGTCTGAAAAAGACAGACCTGAACCCGGATGCCCCGGAAACACCATTAGGACAATGGCTCTATGAAAAAGAACACAGCTGCTATGTCTGTGACCATTTTAATGCAACCTATCAGCGTTATCTGGATACTTTCTTTTATATGTATAAAAACAGCAAAGAATTCAAAGAACTTTTCAAAAACAGCAAAGGATTCTGTATGCATCACTTCCGTGACCTTGTGGAAGTCGGAGAAAAAAAACTGTCTGTCAAAGAAAAACAGGAGTTTTATCCGGTTCTTTTTTCTCTGATGGAAGAAAACATGAAGCGTCTTGAAGAAGAAGTTACCTGGTTTTGTGACAAACAGGACTACCTGAACCGCGACAAAGACTGGGGCAATTCCAAGGACAGCATCCAGCGTGCCATCCAGAAACTCGGCGGAGGCTATCCTGCAGACCCTGTGTTCAAAATTGATTACTGACCCTGTCTGTTTTCAAAAATCAATCTTTACCAAGCCTGACTATGAAAAAGAGGAAGTAAGGCAAACTTTCCACAGTATTGTCTTACTTCCTCTTTTTTATCACAACTCTATTTTTTTCTTTCTTTTTCCAAAATCAATCTTCTTTGACTTTAAAACTCCATCTTCTTAGCAAGATAAGCTCTCAGATCTTCGATCTTCACTCTTTCCTGCTCCATAGTGTCACGATCTCTGACTGTTACCGCTCCATCTG
>NZ_JALFPR010000007.1:0-2097 GCF_022785585.1 Oliverpabstia sp.
AGATCAGGTGGAGATCCCGGCAGTACACATGGCAAGGCATGGGGCAGGATTATGGCAGGGAAGAGTGGACGAGATCAAAGACCCCTATGCGTGGGGTTCGTCGACGGTGGCAGGGATCCTGAAAAAGCGGGAATATCTTGGTCACACTGTTAATTTCAAGACCAGAAAGCATTTTAAGGACAAAAAGAGCCATTATGTGTCAGAAGATAACTGGACAGTATTTGAGGACACGCAGGAAGCGATCATTGATCAGGAAACCTTTGATAATGTCCAGAGAATCCGGAAGAATGTCCGCAGATACCCGGACGGATGGGGAGAAGCACATCCACTGACAGGGCTGATGTATTGTGCCGATTGCGGGGCAAAAATGTATGTGCACCGGGTAAATAATGGGAAAAGAATCCCACAATATACCTGTTCTGCATATAGCAAGGTTCCGGTTGGAACACTTTGCCCGACACAGCACAGGATTAATGCGGATATTGTGATGGAGCTGATAAAAGACCTGCTGAAAGCTATCGCAGAATATTCCCATCTGAACCGGGAAGAGTTCATTGAGACAGTGAAGACAACACAGAATTCCCAGCAGTCCAGTGAAATCGTGAGACTGAAAAACAGGATAGCAGAAGCGAAAAAGCGTCTGCAGGAACTGGAAAAACTGATCTGCCGAATATATGAGGATAATATCCTCGGTAAGCTGCCGGACGAACGTTACGCAGTCCTTGATGGGCAGTATTCCAAAGAACAGAAAGAACTGACAGCGGAAATTTCAGAATTGGAAGCAGAGGTAGCCGGATATGAAAATGGCAGACGGTCTGCGGAAAGATTTATTGCACTGGTGGACAAATATCAGAATTTTGATGAACTGACCACATATATGCTGAATGAGTTCGTGGAAAAGATTCTGGTGCATGAGAGGGACAGGAAAGGAAGCCAGCAGACCACACAGGAGATTGAGATTTATTTTAATTTTGTGGGAAGGTATCTTCCACCGCATTTTGGAGAAGTCCAGCTGACGACGGAAGAGGAAGAAGAATTACGAAAGCGAGAAGCCAGGAAGGACAGGCTGCACCAGAATTATCTGAGGCGGAAGGCAAATGGAAAACAGAAAGAATACGAAGACAAAGTAAAAGAAAAAAGAAAAGCCGAGATCGAGGCGAAGAAGGAAGCAATCCGGCAGGAAGATATTGCGAAAGGTGTGTTTGTTCCAGTGTCGATGCTTCCGGCTGCAGAACCAAAGAAAGGGGTGGCAAATGCATGAAAGAATTGAAACCGATGATACATGATGAAAAGAACGGACTGGATTATATCCTTGTGGGAGATTATTATATCCCGCTGATCCGTGTGGCGGAAGAACCCCGGGATATTGGTTTTTATGGAAGCCTCCGAAGGAATTTTCTGAAAGACTACCGGCAAGCTTTGTATTCCCAGCTGATGCTGACTGGGAAGCTCTGGTCGTATCTTGCTGATTTGAATGAAATCTGTGTGGAACGCAGGGATAACATGATGGATCAGATGATGGAAGCAGAGGGTGTCACAGAGGAATTAAAGGGAAAAGACCAGATGGAATGGCTCCGCAGGGTAAATAACATCCGCAACAGAGTGGATGAAGTTATTTTGAATGAACTGGTTTATGTGTAGGGGGATGCTTATGAGATACCGGATTGAATATGCAGATGGTCGGTGCTGTAATTTCGCCAACAGCCGGAAAGACCTTCTGGAATGGCTGAAACTCTTAAAGGACGAAGAGATCATAGATATTCGGAAAATCTACAAAAACGGTGTGACAGATTCCGTACTTGAGAAGTATCGAAACTATGTGAACAGAAATGCCGGATAGGAAGGAGAAGACAGGATGAAAGCCATACATTTTATTTTTAAAATCATGTTCCTGCCTGTGATGGTTGCTCTGGGAGTCATAAGACTGTTTGCGGAGTTCCTTGCAGGAATATCAGCAGTCATCTTCCGGGTAATTGCAGGAATCTTTCTTCTGACCGCCCTGCTAAGCTATGGCTTGGGGCTGGAAAGTTCCGGGGAATGCCTGAAAATGGTATTGGCTGGCTTCCTGTTTTATCTCCTGCCATGTACGGTTGAAAT
>NZ_JALFPR010000053.1:0-21309 GCF_022785585.1 Oliverpabstia sp.
AACGATAAAAACTCGCAAAGCGTGTTTTTATCGTTTAAATGCATTTTGGCTCGTAACTGTGAAGGTACTGAACAGTTACGAAATAAAATAAATCAGAAAGTACAGAGAAAATTATATGGACGCATTAAAATATGTATCACAGATTCTTGACGATGCGGATTCCTGGGAAACCATGATGTTTCTCTATGATGCTGCCCTTCGCCAGATGTCCACAAAAATTGACATTTTGAATGGGGAATTTATTCACATTCATAATTACAATCCAATCGAACACGTGAAGTCCCGGATCAAAGAACCGAAAAGTATCGTCAAAAAATTAAAACGCCACGGTCACGAAGTGACTCTGGAGAATATGTTAAAGTATATCACCGACATCGCCGGTATTCGTATCATCTGTTCCTTTACCCAGGATATTTACCGGATCGCTGATATGCTGGCAAAGCAGTCGGATCTGCGCGTTGTGGAACTTACCGACTACATCACTCACCCGAAAGTCAGCGGATACCGTAGCTATCATATGCTGGTGGCTGTCCCGGTACATCTGTCAGACCGTGTGGTGGATATCATCGTAGAAGTACAGATTCGAACCATCGCCCAGGACTTCTGGGCCAGCCTGGAGCATAAGATTTACTACAAGTTCGAGGGCAGCGCACCGGAATATATCAGCAAAGATCTCCGTGCCTGCGCAGAATTTGTAGCTGAACTGGATGATAAGATGCTTTCTCTGAACGAAGCGATCCAAAGTGAGGCACTTCGCAAAACAGAGAAGCCGGATTCAAAAAAAGAGGAGTAACTGTTAAAAAACAGTTACTCCTCTTTACACAGACAACAAACAAAAATTTCCCTCTAACATGAGGAGTGCCCGGATACCTCTCGATACCCGGGCTATTATTATGAAAAAATTCTATGTGTAATGAACCCATTACAAACCTTTTTGAGATGTTCCTTTCGGAACTGTATTTATCATATCAATAGTTTATGAATAATTTATGAACATAATATGAACTTATAGTTAATTTGCACAATTTGATTTTATTTTTATTTTATTTTTATAACATTTTACACTGTTTTATCATTTTTTCTTTTCCTGTTCTTGTGCTGATTCATCAAGTTATTCTGTTATTTCTTTTTATTCCCCGACATCTTATCCAAAAATAGAATTCCATATATTTTTACACCAGCTTACTATCCTGTCAAAGAACCCTTTGACCTGTTCCTGGTTAATGTTCAGATCCAGACTCTCCAGCTTGTTGTACAGATCTTTCGCCTGCTCTTTCAGGGAATCCACATCCAGATCCAGGCTGCTGATTTTCTCCATCAGACTTACAATCTTCTGCTTATCCTCATCAGACAACTGAATATTCATCTCTTTTGCTGCATCGTCTACGACAGCTTCTATTTCCTCCGGATCAGACAGGTCCTGAGAGACGACAGCTTCTTTTACTGCACCTACCAGTTCCTCCGCCTGCTCTTTATCCCCGATAGCTTCACCCAGATCACTGGTGGTTACCAGTTCTTCTGTAGCCGCATCTGCATTCTCAGCCTTCAGGGTCTCGCCGGTCATATTACTGTAAGCTTCCATTGCACCTACCAGCGCCGCTGTTCCGGAGATATTAAACGGTCCAGCCACACGTACATCCGCATCGGTGACGCCTGCAGTTGCCAGCGCATTCTGATACATACCTGTGGTACAGTAAGTAATATTACTGGTTGTCACTTTAATTCCATTTCCTTTATCTTTTTTTTCAATAAGAACAGAAGAAAGTGCTCTGGTTCCGATCACACTGGAATCCAGATAAGAATCCAGATATTTGTGTTCATCCGCATTCGTTACAGTAATTACCTGATAGCTGCTCAGATCCGCTTCATTAATCTCCAGCAGACTCAGTACTGTAGATTTTTCTGTTTCATTCAGATCCGCTCCCAGCGCCAGATACGGTGCATCAATCTGATCTGCTTTTGCACTCAGTGGTGACATCAGGCTTCCCATTACCGTTACCATCGCCAACATTCCCGCCATAACTTTCTTTATCTTCATCTCTGTTACCTCTCTTTTTCTTTATATACTTTCAGAATCTTTTCAGTCTTCTCCCGACTGATACTCCGTAGTATAACACACTTTCCTTCCATGATGCAGATATTCATAAATCTTTTCCTGTTCATTCATAAAATCTTCACAACTTCAACACGATTTTCTCACAATTCCCGGATATACTATAACCATAAAATAATTAATAGAAATTATTTTATAACTTTTCTTTTTCATATGTCGATGAAAATCGACACTCCTTCCTTTAAAAATAAAACTAAAACGTGTTGACCGGAATTTCCTCATTCTGGTCAACACGTTTTTACGTTACTTTTTATTTTGCACGTCCCAATACATTTGCCAGTTTCGCAAATTCTTCCAAAGACAATGCCTCTCCTCTCACCGATGGTGAAAATCCGCACTCTGCGATTGCAGCCTCTATTGTCTCTTTTTCAAAAGACAACCCCTCATAATTCTTCAGACCGTTTGCCAGCGTTTTTCTTCTCTGATTAAACGATGCCCGAATAATCTGAAACAACAGTTTTTCATCGTCTACCTGTACCGGTGTCTCAGCATGGCGGGTCAGACGAATCACCGCACTTCCCACTTTCGGTCTCGGCATAAAACAGTTCGGTGGAACATTGGCAACAATATAAGGTTTTGCATAGTACTGCACTGCCAGAGATAATGCACCGTAATCTTTCGTTCCCGGTCCCACCTGCATACGATCCGCTACTTCTTTCTGTACCATGACAGTAATGGATTCTACAGGCACATGGCTTTCAAACAGACCCATAATGATCGGTGTCGTGATATAATATGGAAGATTTGCAACCACTTTGATCGGGCGGCCTCCATTTTTCTCTTCTGCCAGCTTTGCAATATCCACTTTCAGGATATCTTCATTGATCACCGTTACATTGTCATAATCACTCAGCGTATTCTCCAGGATCGGGATCAGACTTTTATCAATCTCCACCGCATATACCTCTCTGGCTGCATATGCCAGATACTGTGTCATCGTTCCCATACCCGGTCCGATCTCCAGAACAAAATCATCCTCTGTGATCTCCGCCGCACGGATAATTTTATCCAGCACATGAGGATCGATCAGAAAGTTCTGTCCAAACTTTTTCTGAAATGTAAAGCCGTATTTGTTCAACACAGCAATGGTTGCCTGGGGATTGCCAAGATAAGGCTCTCTCTTACTCATAGTTCTTCCTTTCCTGTTGTTTTCCAAAACGTGTAAAAAGGGCATAGCTTTCTGTCGCCATGCCCCATGTTGTCATGCTCTTTTATAAATCAAAATCCTTTTCATAAAGAAGAATTCGACCGTCTGCATCTGTATGACGTTTGGAAAGTTTTCTTCCCAGCTTTACGCCACTTGCCTTACGGATCGCACCGTCTACCATCTCTTTTACTTTTCCGATAGTAATCGGTTCATCCTCTTTCTGGTTATCTCCGATCATGGTGTACAGAGCAAGCACACCCATCTCATCCATGCGGAAACCATTTTCTCTCGCATACGTTCTTGCAAATGTTACCAGCTCGTCATTGGTAAAGACCGGAATCGAAATAACGGTTTCGAATTTTTCTGCAAATTCCGGATAATCCGCCAGCATCTTACGCATATTTGCTTTATCATCTTCAATCAGAAGAATCATACTGTCTGTACGGAAATCCATCGCCTGAGAAAGTTTTTCGATCGTCTCCGGCGTCATAAAACTTGCTCTCTCGATCAGAAGAAAGCCTCCTGCCATCTTGCTGATAATTGTTGCCGGATCTTTCCTGTTAATATCCGATGCATCCAGATTTGCATACTTGACAGCTTTCAGTCCCAGTTCTTTGCAGATTGCTTTTACAAGCCCTTCACTCAGTCTGGTTTTTCCTGTTCCGTGACTTCCCATGATTGCGATATTTCCACGATGAGATGTTTTCTCACTGGCATATTCATATGCCCCGTGAATCGCATCCAGAATCTGATCATCCATGCCCGGCACTTTAGCAAAGTATGAAAACAGCTGTTTCTGTTCTGCCGTCAGACGTTCCGGTCTGGTATTGTTCAGAATCCTCTGGCGTTTTTCTTCGGGTGTCTCCCGTTCCAAAGTCATCTCGCTGATATCTGGCTGTATCTCTGCTTCTTCCAGCATCTTATCGATATGATCACCTTCCGGTTCCTCTGCCTCCGTTTCAGAACCTTCTTCCACAACAGATTCCTCTGTGGTATTCTCTTCTGTCATCGGTTCTGTCTTTTCTTCAAAAGCAATTTCTTCCTCAGATGCTGTCTCCGGTTCCGGATCCAGGCTTGCAGACCGTTCTGCTTCTTCCTGTTCCCGGAGCCCATCCATACCGCTCAGAGCAGCTTTGAGTTCTTCTTCCAGATTAAATTCCTGTGTATCTCCTGGTGTCGCATGCCATGCATCCTGCTTTGTCACATCCGGAATCACTCTTGTCGCATCCAGATCTTCGATTTCCGGTTCTGTTTCCTCCGTTTCTTCCGGATATTCCATCTCAATCACCGGTGCTGCTTCTGATCCGGTAATATCTTCTTCTGTTTCCGGCTCTTCTGTCGATTCCGCCGAAGTTTCAGTTTCCGGTGCATCAGACGATGTTTCTTCTGCAAAATCCAGAGAAAGTCCGGAAAGACTTGCTTCAAAAGCTGCCATCGCTTCATCCGCCGCATCCGTCAGAGTTTCTGCCGGCTCTTCTTCCGTTACTGTCTCAACCGCTCCCTCAACCCTTTCTTCCAGTACATCACCGGCTGCATCTACTGTTTCTTCTGCAACTACTTCTTCCGGTTCACCGATGATTTCTTCTGCTGTTACTTTCTCCACAGCCGGTTCTTCCTCAGCTTTTTCTGCGGCATCCTCGCCTGCTTCTTTCGCCAGGGAAGACGAAGTCTCTGCAAATAATGCATCCAGATCCACTTCCTGAACACTGATAATTTCTTTATCCTCCGGTTTTTCCACCTTCGGTTTTTCCATCATTTCCAGTTCGTCCATCTCGGTTCTGCTCACTCCGGCAACTCCGCTGTCCGCAGAGATGATGCCTTCATTTACAGCTTCCGGCTCCAGATCCTGTACGTGATATTCTTCCATATTTTCTTCTTGTGCTTCAGGTTCCTGCAGAACTTCTGCTCCTGCTGCTCTTCCCAGTGCCTCAAAAGCATCTACTGCCTTGGTACGGTTAAAACCGGAAAGAATCTCCTGAAAACTTCTGGAAAGACGTTCCTGAAGTTTTTCGGTATCGATATGCGGAATCTCTGTTTCCGGTTTCACCGGCTCTTCCTCCGTCACCGGAGTTTCTTCCACGGTTGTTCCTGCAGATTCCTGCGGAATCTCTGCTGTTGCTGCCGCTTCTTCCTGGGCCTGTTCTTTTTCTTCTTCCACTTTCTGAAGACCCGCCATTGCAGCTGCTGACACACCCGGCAGAATTGTATTTTTTACTTCTTCTGTCAGTTTCGGTCCTGCTGTTGGTTTTGCAACCTTTCCTGCCGCCTTCGCTTTCTCATATTTTTCTTTCTGAGACGGTGACAGTGGCGTGTATGTCATCTTAAGTTCCATCGCTTTGGTTACATATTTGCCTTCACCAAACCACAGAATCAGATCATCACAGGTTTCAACACATTTCTTTTCCTGTCCTGCTTTTTTATACAGTTTTGCCAGTTCATATACCCAGCGTTCTGTGTATTCCCGCTCTTTATATTCCTCCAGAATCGCAATCCGATTTTCCAGAGGCGCTTTCTGTGCTTTGTAAATCTTATATTTCAGAATATATTTGGAAGTATCGTTGGAAGCGGTCTCCAGATATTCATTATAATATTTTACAGCATCATCATATAACCCCATCTTCAAAGCCAGTTCCACCTGACGGTACAGAATCATCTTGCCGATAGATGAACGTTTACGCGCCAGCTGCAGCATCTGCATACTCTTTTCCAGTTCACCATTCACTTCGTAGATATCTGCTACCATACACAAGGTCCGCACACTCTTCACTCTACGCCAGTCGATAGAATCCGCTACCGTAAGAGCCCCTTCATAATCCTGTGCATCCACAAGTCTGTTGATTTCCTCCAATTTCAAATGGTATTCTGTCTTATCCACTGTACTCACCTCTGCTTTTTCTATCAAATTTATAACTGTCTGATACTTTCACAGTTATCTGTTTTCAGTTGTTTATACCCGTAACTGTTAAAGTACTGAACAGTTACCCATAATTGTTCTAAGTGTACCATACTGCCTGTTTCTTGTCAAAATATAACTGTCCTCTGACCGAGACAGTTATTGGATAAAATGATGTGTATGAACGAACAAAGGGATGCCGCCCTCCGACAACACCCCTCTTATGTATACGGGAGTCAGTCCCCCTTTTGGTTCTTCTGTCACCCGATTCTCAGTTTAAACTTCTGAATTTCTTTTTCACTGGTCACACGCTCAATCTCTGCGCCCAGACTCTTCAGTTTTCCTTCAAAATCCTCATATCCACGCTGGATATATACGATATCATCCACAATTGTAATACCCTCTGCAGCCAGTCCGGCAATTACCAGTGCCGCGCCTGCACGAAGATCCGGTGCACTGACTCTTGCGCCTGTCAGTTTGTCCACACCATCAATGATGGCTGTATTACCTTCCACTTTTACACAGGCACCCATACGAGTCAGCTCGTCCGCATATTTGAAACGGTTCTCAAAAATGCTTTCTGTAACAATGCTGGTTCCTGATGCCAGAGCCAGTGCTACTGCGATCTGTGGCTGCATATCCGTAGGATATCCCGGATACGGTAAGGTTTTTACATGCGTTCTGCGCAGTTTCTTTGCAGAGATCACGCGTACTGCATCATCAAATTCTTCCACTTCACATCCGATTTCTTCTAATTTGGCTGTAATCGCTTCCAGATGTTTCGGAATTACATTTTTGATCAGAATATCGCCGCGTGTTGCCGCTGCAGCGAACATATAGGTTCCTGCCTCGATCATATCCGGCACAATCGAATAATTTGTACTGTGCAGCATCTCCACACCTCGGATACGGATCACATCCGTACCGGCACCCTTGATATTGGCACCCATGCTGTTCAGGAAGTTTGCTGTATCTACAACGTGTGGCTCTTTTGCCGCATTTTCAATAATGGTATTTCCTTTTGCCATAGATGCTGCCATCATAATATTAATGGTTGCACCTACCGATACAGTATCCATGAAAATATGAGTTCCATGAAGTCCGTCCGGTGCAGATGCCACGATGGCACCGTATTTGATATCGACGGTTGCACCCAGTGCACGGAAGCCTTTCAGATGCAGATCGATCGGGCGGCTTCCGATGTTACAGCCACCCGGCAGAGGTACTTCTGCTTTTTTATATTTTCCGAGAAGCGCACCCAGCAGATAATAGGATGCACGGATTTTCTTAATATATTCGTAATCTACACTGATATCACCGATAGTGGAACCGTTGATCACTGCAGTGTGACGGTCTACCCGCTCCACTTTTGCTCCGATTCCTCCGATGGCCTCTAAAAGTACATTTATATCATTGACATCCGGAAGGTTTTCCAGCCGGACGGTATCATCTGTCATAATAGCGGCTGCAAGAATCGCAAGTGCTGCATTCTTCGCTCCACCAATCTCTACTTCACCAACTAACGGGTTTCCACCCTTAATAATATACTGATCCATAGTTCACCTCTATGTTTATATTCAGCCAATACAAGTCCCGATAATCTCTCTCATTGATTTTTATGTTATAACAAATCAATGCTTTTGTAAATAAATTTTAAAGATTTCTTACCTTTTTGTTCATATTGTCCACTGAATTTTTCAAATAATTTTACAGAATATCGTGACTATTCAGTACCTTCACTGTTTAGTTCCAGACTGTCTACAATACTCTGTAAAGTCTCCTCTAAATTTTTGTTTTCCTCATCAATTGTGATATCTGCATATTTTTCATACAATACCACACGTTCTTCATATAAATCTTTTAATGTCTGTCCGTCCCGCAAAACCACTCCACGGTTTTTCAGGTTGCCCAGCCGTTTCCTCAGAGCTTTGTAGGACAATTTCAGATAAATGACCGTGGCGATCTCTCCAAGATGCTCCATAGCTTCTCTTCCGTACACCACGCTGCCTCCTGTGGCAATTACTGTGCGATTCGCTTCAATAGAAGCGTTTACTTGATTTTCAATTGCAATAAAGCCTTCGATACCCTCTTCACTGATAATTTCTTTTAATAATCTCTTTTCCTGCTTCTGAATCAGAAGGTCTGCATCTACAAACTGATAACCTAACTCTTTTGCAAGTATTACACCAATTGTACTTTTTCCAACTCCTGGCATTCCAATTAACACTATATTCTTCATATCTCTCATCCTTATCGCAGCTTATCATTCTATCATATTATCCTGGTTAATACAAGTTTTTATTCTTGTTATGATCAAAAATGTACCAGGACATATTTTTTTAATCATAACATATTTTTTCTTATTTTCATACAGAAAAATCCGTGCTACACTTAAAACAGCAGTAAAATTTTACCTGTACTTTACTTATATTTAAGGAGTTTTATCATGAAACAAATCGACTTTGAACATGGAAAAATCACCGATAACATTCTGCGGGCTTCCATTCCGATGCTTGTGGCGGAGGTTTTGAGTCTTCTCTATAACATTGTAGACCGGATCTATATTGCAAGGATCCCGGATGTGGGGACCACAGCACTTGGGGCTGTCGGGCTGTGTTTTCCGATCATTACCATTATTCTTGCTTTCAGTAACCTCTTCGGTTCCGGCGGTGCACCACTTTTTTCGATTGCGCGCGGAAGAAAAGATACAAAAGAAGCTTCAATGATCATGAATACGTCATTCTTTCTGATCTGTGTCTGTGCCCTGCTTCTGATGACGATCGGTATGATATTTGCAAAACCGATCCTGATCCTGTTCGGAAGTTCTGAAAGTGGTCTGATCTATGCGTATCCTTATCTGATGATTTACCTGCTCGGAACCTTTCCTTCCATGGTGTCCACCGGTATGAATCCTTTTATCAACGCTCAGGGATACGCCACTACAGGTATGTTATCTGTTGCGATCGGTGCAATTGCCAACCTGATCCTGGATCCGGTTTTTATTTTTGTATTCGCACTCGGCATCCGCGGTGCGGCGATCGCCACTGTGTTGTCGCAGACTCTTTCTGCAGCATTTGTTCTGTATTTTCTGCGGAAAAAGACAGAATTAAAAGTCTGTCTTTTATCCCGGAAAGAGATCCGTAACTGCCGGGACCGGGCAAAAAATATTATCAGTCTGGGAACTGCCGGTTTTATCATGCAGCTTACCAACAGTCTGGTAACGATCTGCTGCAACAATGTACTTTCTGTCACCGGTGGAGATCTGTATATCTCTGTGATGACGATTGTATCCAGTATCCGTCAGATCATTGATACACCGATCCATGCAATTACTGAGGGATCCTCCCCGGTCATCAGTTATAACTATGGCGCCCGCCGTCCTAAGAGAGTGTTCCAGTCCTGGCTCACCATGAGTGTGATGGCAATCCTGTATACCCTGCTTGCCTGGGGTGTGATCCTGTTTGCGCCGCGTTTCCTGATCGGTATCTTCAGTTCCGACCAGGCGCTGATCACCGATGCAATCCCGGCACTGAAGCTGTACTTCGGAGCCTTTGTTTTCCAGGCACTTCAGTATGTGGGGCAGACAATGTTCAAATCACTGGGAAAGAAGAAATTCGCAATTTTCTTTTCTCTGCTTCGTAAGGTCATCATCGTGGTTCCGCTTACTTACATCTTCCCGTATCTGTTCCATATGGGAAGCGACGGTGTCTTTCTGGCAGAGCCGGTGTCCAATGTACTCGGCGGAAGCGCCTGCTTCATCGTGATGCTGTGTACGGTAATGCCGGAGCTGAAAAGAATCGCGAAGGAAAATTCCAGCCATTAATTTACATAACTTCAGTGATCGGACTTCCTAGTAAATTTACAGCAACATTAATCAACCCATCATCGTTACTCCATAAAATAAAGAATGTATTTCTTTACAGAGAAGCATTTCCCCGTAAATTAAAAACTTCAGCAGGCACAATTGTCTTCCGTCTGCTGAAGTTTTTTGTTTTTCATTTGAATCTTCCTAATTCTGAATATCTGCTGCTTTTTCTTCTTCTCTGATCCGTTCCAGTTTCTCCTTCACCGTAGGATACCGCTCCAGATCGGTATGGGGAAGTGCCTGTGCTGCCACCATCGTGTTCAGGAAATCTTCCACCGTTGCAAACTGGATATATACCATTTTTTCCAGGATTTCCTCCACTTCTTTTGCCACACTGCGATCCAGCAGTGCACATACCGCACCTTCCAGGGAAGAATTGCCCGCGTGGATGATCCGATCCCGGTCCATATCCGGGTACATGCCGATAGCGATCGCGGATTCTTTGGACACATGTTTTCCGAAAGCACCCGCCACATAGAATCCTTCCAGTTCCGAAAGTTCGATCCCGGACTCCCGCAGCATGATCGCCACCATCGTGTACGCTGCCGCTTTTGTCCGGATAAATTCTTCGATGTCACTCTGGTAAAAATACAGCTCCGGTGCATAGTTCACCGCCAGCATCCCGTCTTTCTCCACGATCCATCGGCTTTTCTCCGGCTGTAAGATCCCGCGGATATCAATCCATCCATGTAAAAACAGTTCCGCCAGAAGATCCACGATACCGGATCCACAGATTCCTCTCGCCGTCTTCTCCCCAATCACATGACAGTGCAGTTTGCCATCTTCCAGTTTTACCCGGTCCACCGCGCCTTCCATCGCGCGCATACCCGTCTTTACCACACCGCCTTCCAGTGCCGGTCCCGCAGCTCCTGCTCCACATAACAGGAAATCCCGGTTTCCCAGCACAAGTTCTCCGTTCGTTCCGATATCAAAGAAAGCGTTAATCTTCTCTTTTTTATAGATCCCCGTAGCCACCATACCGCTGATGATATCGCCGCCCAGGTAGTTAGACTTTGCCGGATAAATGTAAACATATCCCTTCACCGGCAGTTCCAGATCTTTTGCCGGGAGAAATCCAGGCTGATCTGCGTGCACCGCATACGGGGTGTGAAACACACAGAACGCATCCATGCCAAGCAGGAAATGAATCATCGTTGTATTGCCGCCGATGGTCATGGCGATACAGCTGTTTTCCGGCAACTGCTGTCGTGCTTCCAGTTCTCTCACGCAGGTGGTAATACTGTTTATCGCTGCTTTCCGGAGAATCTCCAGCGTTCCACGGTCTTCCTGACAGTGAAAGATTCGTGTCAGAATATCCGTTCCATAAGGGATCTGCCCGTTAAACGTGCTGGTTTCTCCCAGAACCTTTCCCGTACCACAATCCACCAAACGCGCTACCACCGTGGTACTTCCAAGATCCACCGCCACACCGTAATGTGCCCCGGTGGTATCTCCCGCTTCCAGATCCACGCCATGCCACTCCTGACCATCCCATGCCAGAGAAAGTGTCACTTTCCACTCTGCCTCTTCACACAGCGAATACAGCTTTCGCAGCACCCGCAGACTTAACTTTGCCTCTGTTCCCTGTTCTCTTAATCCATCTAGAATCCGTCTCTGATCCGATCGGTTGTCCTCTTCCGTCGGAACATTCAGTTCCAGGTATATTTTTTTACTGATTCCATCCATGATTTGTCCTCTTTTTCTGTGCAGTCTCGATTCTTCTATTATTTACATGTCCGATAACACGTTTCGCAAAATATTACACTTAAATAGTAATTATTATACTTCCCTTTTTCCAAATAATCAAGTTATGGATTGCGTCAGAGACATAACTAACGTATACTTAATTTTATATAAGAACATATTTTCTGATAACAGAGGTGGATTATATGTTTATATAAAATGCGTTATTATATTTGCAGAAAGGAGGAAATTCATGGATCGCATCATTTTTCATATCGATGTCAATTCCGCATATCTGAGCTGGAGCGCAATTGATCTCTTAAAAGCAGATCCGGACAGTGTGGATATCCGGACGATTCCCGCGATCATCGGCGGTAACCGGAAGACCCGTCATGGGATCGTTCTGGCAAAGTCTCTGTCAGCGAAAAATATTTACCATATTCATACTGCGGAACCGGTGGCAAATGCTCTGAAAAAATGTCCGACGCTCACCATCATTCCTCCTAACCACGACTCTTACAGCCGCCACAGCAAACAGTTTGTCGGTTTTCTCCGCTCACTGACATCGGAGATTGAACAGGTCAGTGTGGATGAATGTTATCTGGACTATACCACAATTGCCTCCCGCTTCTCCTCACCCGAAGAAGGAGCCGCCTATATTCGCAACTATATTTACAGCCATTTTGGTTTTACGGTCAATGTGGGGATCTCTTCCAATAAGGTGCTGGCAAAGATGGCTTCTGACTTTGAAAAGCCGAACAAGACGCACACACTTTTCCCTGATGAGATTCAGAAGAAAATGTGGCCACTTCCGATCAGCAGTCTGTTCATGGCAGGACATGCTTCCGTAGCTGTTCTGCAGAAACTGGATATCCATACGATTGGCGATCTGGCTCGGATGGATCCGGCGATTCTCAGCCTGCATCTGAAAAGCCACGGAAAAATGCTGTGGGAATATGCAAACGGAATCGATAATTCCAGCATCGAAAGCGAGCCGTCTCAGGCAAAAGGGATCGGCAATTCCACCACACTCGCCAGTGATCTTACGACCGCACAGGAAGCGTACTCTATTCTTCTGCAGCTTTCCACCAAGGTAGGGCACCGTCTCGAAAAAGCCGGTCAGTCTGCCAATAACCTGTGCGTGGAGATCAAATACTCGACATTTGACAAATACACCCGTCAGATGCCGCTTTCCTCCCCGACGCAAGATGAGAAAAAGCTATACCACGCAGCCTGTCATCTTTTTGATACACTCTGGAACGGAAACCCGATCCGTTTACTGGGAGTTCGCGCCGGAAAACTGACGGATGCTGATGAACCGGTACAGCTCGATCTGTTCAGTTATGACCCGAAAGCGATTGAAAAAGAACAGAAGATGGAACGGGCGATGGATAAGATCCGGGAAAAGTTTGGGAAAGATCTGATTCAGAAGGGAATCCATTAAATATGCAAATCACCTTGCGAAATTCTGCCGGCTGAATAGTTATATTTTTCTACATGCAGAAATCCCCGCAGCGGATATTTGACGTCCACTGCGGGGATTTTCTGTTGTTTATTGTTTGAACATTACTTATTACTTGCGTTTGAAAATTAGCAGATACCCTGTGCTAACATAGCATCAGCAACTTTTTCGAATCCGGCAATGTTGGCACCTACTACATAGTTGCCTTCGAATCCGTAACGTTTTGCTGCATCATCCATGTTGTGGGTGATGTTGATCATGATGTTTTTCAGTTTTGCATCTACTTCTTCGAATGTCCAGCTCAGTCTCTCGCTGTTCTGAGACATTTCCAGTGCGGATGTTGCTACACCACCGGCGTTTGCTGCTTTACCAGGAGCAAAGATCACATTGTTTGCCTGCAGATACTGGGTAGCTTCCAGAGTGGTAGGCATGTTAGCACCTTCGCATACAGCGATGGTTCCGTTTGCTACCAGCTGTTTTGCGTCTTCCAGATGCAGTTCGTTCTGTGTTGCACATGGCAGTGCCAGATCAGCTTTGATCTGCCATACACCTCTTCCTTCATGGTATTCAGCGTTTGTGCGAACTTTTACATACTCTGTCAGTCTTGCTCTCTTCACTTCTTTAATTTCTTTCAGAAGTGCTACATCGATTCCGTCCGGATCGTAAACCCAACCGGTAGAATCAGAACAGGTCAGAACTTTTACACCCAGCTGCTGTGCTTTCTGGATTGCGTAGATTGCTACGTTACCTGCACCGGATACAACTGCAGTCTTTCCTGCGATGTCGATACCATTTAATTTTAACAGTTCCTGTGTCAGGTACAGCAGACCATAACCGGTAGCTTCTGTTCTTGCCAGAGATCCACCATAGGTCAGTCCTTTACCTGTCAGAACTCCTTCGTATACGTTTCTCAGTCTCTTGTACTGACCAAACATGTAACCGATCTCTCTTGCGCCGGTTCCGATATCACCAGCCGGTACGTCTGTATCTGCGCCGATGTGTTTGCTCAGCTCTGTCATAAAGCTCTGGCAGAATTTCATGATTTCACGATCAGATTTTCCTTTCGGATCGAAATCAGAACCACCTTTACCACCACCGATTGGCAGTCCGGTCAGGGAGTTTTTGAAGATCTGCTCAAATCCCAGGAATTTGATGATACCCAGGTTTACTGATGGATGCAGACGAAGACCTCCTTTGTAAGGTCCGATTGCACTGTTGAACTGTACACGATATCCTTTGTTTACATGTGCCTGGCCCTGATCATCTACCCACGGTACACGGAACATAATAACTCTTTCAGGCTCAACGATACGCTCCAGCAAAGCTTCTTTTCTGTACTTTTCTTCATTTGCATCAATTACCGGACGCAGAGAATCCAGTACTTCTTTGACAGCCTGGTGGAATTCTGGTTCGTTAGGATTTTTAGCCACAACGTTTTCATATACTTCATCTACATAAGACATGTTACACGTTCCTCCTTAGAATTTGCTCATTGCTTTTTGAATACGCAGACATTATAGCATGGTAAAGTGTTAAACACAAGAAAAAATTTTCGTTTTTTCGACCTATTTCCTACTTTTTCGCTTGGATTTACGTTTTCTCACACTGTATCCGAAAGTACCGAGCTGCTTTCCTACACCATAGTACGTTCCATGGGAATACACCATCGGGTGTGCGCTGTTCAGATCAAACCGGCCATTTTCATCCATATAATCTTCGTCTGCATGAACAGCAACTACCTGTGCAAGAAACATGTGATGGGAACCAAGCTTCTCTGTTTTTACGACCTTACACTCGATATTCACCGGTGACTCCCCGATCATTCCACAGTTCACCTGGGAGGCTTCCACACAGGTCAGTTTCATCTCTTTGAATTTGTCCACGTCTTTTCCGGAACGGACACCGCAGTAATCGGTCGCATACGTAAGTGCTTCCGTAGTCAGATTGATCACAAAAACACCGCTCTCTTCGATCATATGATACGAATAGCGCTCCGGCCGCACCGAAATGGATACCATCGGCGGGTTGGTACACACCGTACCTGCCCACGCTACGGTAATGATATTGTCTTTTCCTTCGTTATCCCGCACCGAGACCATAACCGCCGGAAGCGGATACAGCATGTTGCCGGGTTTCCACTGTTGTTTCGCCATATATTTTTCCTTTACTGCTGTAATGCATTCATAAACTTCGGAATCAGCTGTTTCTTTCTCGATACCACACCTTCCAGACGACAGGAACTGTCTTCCACTTTCTCTCCGAATGCCTCATATACCAGTCCATCCGATCCCTCTCCGTAACACAGAAGTTCCGTGGACTCCTTGATGATGTTGGTCAGCATGAAGAACACCATCTTGATTCCATGTTTGCCACATTCTTTTTCCATATACGGCATCAGGCGGTCTTTGACCGTCTGCAGTTCTTCCTCGGACATGAAGCTGATCTGTCCCACACCGAATGCCAGGTCATCCACAATAAATTTCTTATAATCCTGATAAAAGATTTCTTCCGGTGTCTTACTGCTCAGATTGCTTCCGGCACGGAACATTTTATTGGCAAAGCTTTCGATCTCGATCTTGGCGATCTTTGCCAGTTCCTGTGCTGCCTCTTTATCACGTTCCGTACAGGTCGGTGAGCGGAACATCAACGTATCTGACAGAATCGCTGCACACAGAAGTCCGGCGATATTTTCCGGGATCTCCAGATATTTTTCCGCGTAGATCTCATACATAATGGTTGCGGTACAGCCTACCGGCTGGTTGCGGAACATGATTGGCTGGAAGGTCTCCAGCGAACCGATTCTGTGATGATCCAGGATCTCCAGGATTTCTGCCTCTTCGATGTTGTCGACCGCCTGAGATCTCTCGTTATGGTCAACCAGAATCAGCTGTTTTTTCTTGATACTCATGAAGTTTCGACGGGAAACGGTACCGATGTATTTTCCACGTGTATTAACCACCGGGAATGCACGGTAACGGGTTTTCGTCATAATGTCTTTGATCTTGTCGGTAAAATCATCGCTCCGGAAGATCACCAGATTGTCTTTTTTCATAAAATACTTGATCGGAATACTCTGGTGGATCAGACGGGCCACGGTAAAGGAATCGTACGGTGTGGAAATAATCACCTGATTTCTCTCCTCTGCAAGTTTCTGGATCGTTTTTCCGACTTTGGCTCCCAGACATACGATCAGACAGCTTGCATTGGCTTCGATGGCACACAGCTGATCCTCCGCACGGTTTCCGAGAATAACCAGATCGTCTTCATCGATAAAGCTTTCCATCGTATCCGGCTGGGACAATCCCATGACCACTTTTCCTTTGATAAAGTATCCATGTTCATTACCCACGATGATCTGTCCATCCACAGTATCCGCGATACTCCGGTACTGTGTTCTTGCCTGGGCGAGCAATGTATTGTCATACGCATCCATATAGGATTTGGCGATGTCTCCGGTCGTGATCAGGCCTTCAACCTTGCCTTCTTTGTCTGTGATCGGCAGTGTTACCGCATTATGCTCCTGCATCAGTTTCCATGCCCGCTTCACAGACATGCTGTTTGCCGCTCCCGGTGTCTCATGAAGATCCATGTCTTTCACCTGGGTTCCCACATCCGGCAGATAACCGGGTGCCGGCACATGGAAATATTTCAGTACAAATTCTGTTTCTTCGTTGATCTGTCCGGCTCTCTTTGCCACATACGTTCCCTTGGTTGTTCGATTCTTGATGTCGGCATATGCGATCGCAGAACAGATGGAATCCGTGTCCGGATTCTTGTGTCCGATGACATAAACTTTATTATCTTTTCTCACAAATAATCCCCTAACTGTTGTTTCCGGCATCTGTCAGACAACTCTTCTGCCTTCTGCCGGAATCTGCTTGGTCTATAATTTCTGGTTTTTATCTTAGCATACTTAAAAAAAATCAGCAAACAGATTTGTTATCTTTCTATGTACTATTCCCCGTACATACAACCGGTATGTGTCGGAATCTTTCTATTTTCTGTTGCCAGATTCCGGGAAACAACGCTATAATAATAGAAACAGCAGATTCGTGCAAAGAAAGGATGAATATACTATGGCAGAAGAAGAAAAAGTAACAGCGGTTGCCGAAGAGGCAACTTCCATGGCAGATTATGAAAAGGAGCTGGAGGCTTCTTTTAAAAAGCTCGAAGAGGGCGATATGATCACCGGTACGGTGATCGCTGTAGACGAAGAAGAGATCACACTGGATCTTCGCTATTACACCGAAGGAATCATCAAGGTTTCCGATTACAGCAGAGAGCCTGGTTTTATGGTAAAAGAAGCGGTTCATGTGGGCGATGAAGTCACAGCCACCGTGATCGGCAGAGACAACCGCCGCGGCTGCATCCTGTTATCCCGCGTGGAAGCTAACGATGTGCTGGCATGGGACAAACTTCGTCAGTTAAAAGAAGACAAAACCGTGCTGAACGTTACCGTAAAAGGCATCGTCAGCGCAGGTGTCATCGCATATGTAGAAGGAATCCGTGGATTTATCCCGGCTTCCAAACTTTCCCTGAATTACGTGGAAGATCTGAACGAATACCTGAACAAGGAGATACAGGTACAGGTTTTTGATGTCGAAGAAGAGGACAACCGTCTGATCCTCTCCGCAAGAGAACTTCTGAGAGAAAAAGCGGAGGAAGAAAGACGCGCAAAAGTATCCAATGTGGAAGTAGGTCTTGTGACAGAGGGTACGGTAGAAAGCCTGCAGCCATACGGCGCTTTCGTCAATCTCGAAAACGGTCTCTCCGGTCTGGTTCATATCTCCCAGATCAGTGAAAAAAGAATCAAACATCCGTCCGCAGTTCTGGCAGTCGGCGATAAAGTGAAAGTGAAAGTCATCGCTGTGAAAGACGGAAAGCTGAGCCTCAGCATGAAAGCACTGCAGGACGTGGCTGCACAGGAGATCGAGGAAGAGGTTTATGAACTTCCGGAGACAGAAGAAGCTACTACTACGCTGGGCTCTCTGTTTGCAAATATCAAATTATCGTAACCATTCAGCACCTTCACAGTTCTATCTGCCGAATAGTTACAAATCATCATTAATTTTGTTTCTGTAAGGTTTTATGACAGATATCTCAATAACTTGTCCCGTAAATTTCCAGGAGAACTGTCTCCTGGTGAAATTTACGGGATTTTTTTATGCATTTCCCGGTTTTGTTTTCATTTTCTTTCTTCTACTTCTTAATTTTTTCTCATTTTTTAAAAAAGTAGTTGTATTTTCCTGACAAAGTGTATATTATAATATCATAACGTAGTTTCAAAAACTACATAACAGAGTTTTTAATTTCATTTGAGATAGGAGTTGATCATATGACATTCAAATTAAAAGATCCCGGAAGTGCAATTACTCATTTTATTGGTATGATGATGGCTTTGCTTGCAACCATCCCTCTGTTGGTCAAAGCAGCCCGAGAACCGGACTGGCTGCACCTGATCGCATTATCTGTATTTGCTCTCAGTATGTTTCTTTTATATACTGCAAGTACCACCTACCATTCACTGGATATCAGTGCAAAGGTAAACCGACGACTGCAGAAAATGGATCATATGATGATCTTCGTTCTGATCGCCGGAAGTTACACCCCTATCTGTCTGATCGCTCTGAAAGGTCACACCGGAAAGCTGTTATGTATCCTGGTATGGAGCGTGGCACTGGTCGGAATCATCGTGAAAGCCTGCTGGATCACCTGTCCGAAGTGGTTTTCTTCTGTGATCTACATCGGCATGGGATGGCTGTGTGTGCTGGCATTCTCCCAGATCTTTCACGCACTGTCCAAACCTGCGTTCGGATGGCTGCTGGCAGGAGGTATTATCTATACCATCGGTGGCATCATCTACGCATTGAAAGTGCCGATCTTTAATGCAAAACATAAAAATTTCGGTTCCCATGAGATCTTCCACCTGTTTGTGATGGGCGGAAGCGCATGCCACTTTGTAACGATGTTTATGCTGGCATAAATCCGGAATATCCCGAAGAATTAGTGTCAGGCACTATAAAATTTTTATACATTCTGATTACAAAAACCCTCCGGGTATGATTTTTCATCTATACCCGGAGGGTTCGTTATTCATTCTTCATTTTCTTTATCTTCAGCAAATTTCAAATAGTCGTGCACAGGTCACCTGCGGCATGGTTACCTGCAACGTTCCATCTGTAACGGCATACTCACAATCCCCACTTGCCGGATAGATCACTTTTGCCTCTGTTCCTGTAATGCCTGCCGCTGCAAGCAGAATCTCTGCCCGGTCTGTCCGCGGGGTAAATACTGCCAGATACGTTTTTTCTTCTGTCTTCACCGCATACGCCAACACATCGTCTCTGGTGTCGGTAAATCCAAGTGGAAATACCGGAACACCCACTTTTACATCATTTCGGATCCTTTTATACAACGTGATTCCTTCCCGCATCAGTTTCAGACTTTCCTCTCCCATATCCCAGACCATACCGCTCATATACGGGCGCAGGAGCAGTCCGTTGACCATGTTGTAGATGACATGTTCCCGTTCGTCCTTGTAAGGATATACCCACATGCCTGCCTGTTCCGGTGTCACGGCACTTGCCACGTTGGATGCAATATAGGAGTTATAAATATAATCCGTCTGGTCGCTTGTGGACTGAAGACTCAGCAGTGTCAGCATGCCGTAATCCATACGCTGTCCGCCGGAGCCACAGTTTTCGATCACCAGATCCGGATGTTTGCGGAAGATTTCCTGATACCATTCGTACAAATACAGATAATGCTCCCGGATCGCATCCGCACAGCTGTCGGAATGCAGATCACTTCCGTATCCCATCGTCACGTTATAATCCACCTTGAAATACCCAACACCGTAATCTTCGATCAGACGATCTACCACATCCATGCAGTATTTGCGTACTTCCGAATTTCTGAAGTCCAGAAGGTATCGTTTGTTATCGATGTGGCGTTTTCCGTGGCGGCAGATAAACCAGTCATCCGGCAGTTTGTTTGCCAGTTCACACGCCACACCCATGACCTCGATCTCCAGCCACAGTCCCATTACCATGCCTTTTTCTTTCGCGTAATCGCACACTGCTTTCAGCGTGTTCGGGAAACGTTCCGGGGATTCTTTCCACTCACCGACGCGGTCCCACCAGAACCCTTTGTCATACCAGCCGCAGTCCAGACAGTAGTATTCACAGCCCATTTCTGCCGCTTTATCAATAATCGCCTTCTCTTTCTCTTCTGTAGGATCTCCCATCAGGCAGTTCATGTAGTCGTTAAATACAACGTTTAATTTTTCATCATCCTCGTTCGGTCGGCGGATCTTTCTCCGGTATCCGGTCAGTTCAGCCATCGCCTCGTTGACTCCACCGTCTGCCACACCGAAACCTGCCGGTACTGTAGTAAAGGTATCGCCCGGTTTCAGATTTTTCCACCAGCCGTGTTCTGCTTCTGTCGCACCGGAAAGTGCCACATACAGCCGTTCACCGCTACTCGGACCGTATTCGATCAGCCACTGACCGGAATGTTCTATCTGGAAGAAATATGTCTCTTTGCACTCGGTATCCTCACAGATGCCCATCGGCAGATACTCACAGGTTGACCAGGAGCTGTGTCCTCCATAGCAATACCGGTTCATGCCAAATCCCGGTGTGTTGAACCCGTTGATCGCCATGCCGCTCAGATTGATCTCCCGGCAGTCATTTTTTCTCCACTGACTCTCACAGTCCCAGCTGTTGTGCGGAGTATACACACTCGTCTTTTCAAAATACGGTTTTTCCCCGCTCTGGCAGAGTCCCTGATAGATAAAGGAAGAGACATATTCCAGACCGATGGCTTCGGTTCCCTCATTTTTCAGAACCGTCCATACCTGCACTGCCGCAACACCGGTAAAAAACTGCATATGGTACTCTGCCTTTACACCATATTCCGTCGCAGTGTGAATCACCAGTTCTTTTCCTTTTTCATTCTCCAGAATCTCATGGCTCTGATAGGTAAAATCCGTGGCTCCGCCGCTGACATTGTGCTTATACGCATGCATCCCGCGGCTGCCCCGTCCGGTCATCTGTACTTCGGTGATCGGATAAAAATCCTCCGCTTCCCGTTTTCTCTCCCGGACATCCGCCCGTCCTGCCGGATCAAACTGTTTCAGTTCCAC